>JAAUTD010000101.1 GCA_012031845.1 Synechococcaceae cyanobacterium SM1_2_3 | reverse complement strand
GCCCGGCTGGCATCGCCCGCATCGCCGCCGGTCAACGCCTGCATCAGCGGGCGTTCGCCGATGGCGTCGAACCGTCAGACCCGCTCTGGGGCCGCCGTTCCCTGTTCTGGATCGCGGAACGCCCACTGCTGGTCTGCGAGATTTTTTTACCCGATTTGCCGACGGCGAATTCCCGTGGTCGGCCGGACTGATTGTCACCATGACTATTGAACCGTTTGAAAACCGCCTGCGCGAATATGCGCAGTTGATGCGCTGGCATCGTCCTATCGGCATTTATCTGTTGCTGTGGCCGACCTTGTGGGCGCTGTGGCTGGCGGGCGACGGCCAGCCACAGCGCAGCGTTGTGCTGGTGTTTGTGCTAGGCGTGGCGCTGATGCGCTCCGCCGGTTGCGTAATTAATGACATCGCCGACCGGCATTTCGATCCCAAGGTCGCCCGCACTCGTGACCGGCCGCTGGCGGCAGGCCGGGTCAGCGTCAAGGAAGCGTTCTGGCTTGCCGTCATCCTCTGCCTGCTGGCCTTTGCGCTGGTGCTAACCCAGAACGCCCTGACCGTGCAATTGTCCTTTGTCGGGCTGGCGCTGGCGGTCAGTTATCCCTTTATGAAACGCTTTCATTCTCTGCCGCAGGTCAATTTGGGCGCAGCCTTTGGCTGGGCGATTCCGATGGCCTATGCCGCAGTCGCTAATACAGTGCCGCCCAACGCCTGGCTATTGTTTCTGGCCAATGTGCTGTGGTCGGTGATCTACGATACCCAGTACGCGATGGTGGATCGGGAGGACGACCGCAAAATCGGGGTTAAATCCACCGCGTTGCTGTTTGGTGATCGGGACAAGGAAATCATCGGCTATCTGCAACTGGCCTTGTTGGCCCTGCTGATTCTGGTGGGCGCACTCAACGGGCGCGGCGGGATTTATTATCTGGGACTGTTCGTAGCGGCCTGGCTGGCGCTGTATCAGCAATACCTGATCCGCGACCGCAAACCGGAGCAATGTTTCAAGGCGTTTCTCAATAACAACGGCTTTGGTCTAGCGATCTTTTGCGGATTGCTGCTGGATTATCTGCCGACCGGTTCTGTTTGAATCTGGCGCTTATCCCGACGCTATCAAGGAGATGGAAAGCCATGCTCATCGTTCATGTTTTTATTCACGTCAAGCCCGATTGCGTGGCTGCGTTCAAGGCCGCCTCGCTGGAAAACGCCGCTCACAGCGTTCAGGAGCCGGGTATCGCTCGCTTTGATGTCATCCAGCAGGCCGACGATCCCAGCCGCTTTGTGCTGGTCGAGGTCTACCGCGACCCGGACGCGCCTGCTCGCCACAAGGAAACCGCCCACTACGCCCAATGGCGCGATGCGGTCGCCGACATGATGGCGGAGCCGCGCAGCAGCGTGAAATACGCCAATTTGTTTCCAGCCGATTCGGGCTGGATTATCCGCCAGGCGTTTGAGACGCGACGCTGATGGTGGAAGAACGGGAACTGTTTACGCCTTATCTGCGGCTGGCGGTGCGAATAGAGGGGCCGCCCGATGGCGTTCCGGTGCTGGCGCTGCATGGCTGGCTGGATAACGCCGCCAGTTTCGACGCCTTGGCGCCGCTGCTGCCGCAAATCCGGCTGGCGGCCCTGGACCTGCCGGGGCATGGCCTCTCTGAACATCGTCCGCCGGGGTTCCATTATCACTTCGTGGATTTTGTCGCCGATGCGGTCGCCGCCGCCGATGCGCTGGGCTGGGAACATTTCGCCCTGCTCGGTCATTCATTGGGTGGCGGGCTCGCCAGTTTTGTAGCGGCGATCCTGCCGGAACGGGTTACCCGCGTGGCGATGATTGAAGGTCTGGGGCCGCCCACCAGCCATCCCGCCGACGGCCCAAAGCATTTGCGTAAATCCATTGAACAGATGAACGGGCTGTCCGACAAGCGCCCGCCGGTTTATCCAAGTATGGACGCGGCGATTCAGGCTCGTTGCGAGGCGGGCGGCCTGTCGTGGGCGGCTGCGGCTACCCTGGTCAGTCGGGGAGTGCAGGCGATTGACGGCGGTTACGGCTGGCGCACTGATCCGCGTTTACGTTTTGTCTCGCCGGCTGTACCTGAGCGAGGAGCAAATTCTCGCCTATATGGATCGGATTACCGCGCCCGCGCTGTTGATTAACGGCGCTGACGGTTATCTGGTGAAGCGGGCCTACATGCAGGAACGCTACGCCCGGATTGCCAATCTGAGTGTGCAGATCCTGCCCGGTGGTCATCATCCGCATCTGGAAGACCCGGAACCCTGCGCCCGGTTGCTGGCTCCGTTTTTCGCCGCCGAAGCGCGGTAGAAAATAGCTTAGAGCTATGGGCCAGTTTTGCATAAGCAATTGGCGCTATTAAAAATTCACCGCTAGTCTGTACTCCATTCCAGTCCATCCTTTCACTCAAACCTGCGGGAGAATGTTCATGAGCATGCAAATTGATATTGGCATCAGCGATGAACTGCGCCATGAGATTGGCGAAGGCTTGTCCCGGTTGCTGGCCGACACCTACACCCTGTATTTGAAAACCCACAACTTCCACTGGAACGTCACCGGGCCGATGTTCAACACGCTGCACCTGATGTTCGAGACCCAATACACCGAACTGGCGCTGGCAGTGGACTTGATCGCGGAGCGGATTCGCGCTCTGGGATTGCCCGCGCCGGGCAGTTATGCCCAGTTCGCCCAACTGACCAGCATTCGGGAGGAGCCGCAGCCGCCAGCGGCGGAAGAAATGATCCGGCAACTGGTGAAGGATCAGGAAGCGGTGGTGCGCACCGCCCGCTCCATTTTTCCAGCGGTTGAGAAGGCCAGCGATGAACCCACGGCTGACCTGTTGACTCAGCGGATGCAGATTCACGAAAAAACCGCGTGGATGTTGCGGAGCATGTTGGGTTAACCGTCTGCAATCACGGATGCGCCCCTTACCGCGCCGAAAGGCGGGACGGGGCGCATTTCCAGGCGCCGATTAGGCCGCGACGCATTGCTCCAAAATTTTGCGGCTGGTCGCCAAGGTCACATCCTGATGTTCGCCGAGCGCGGTCAGACCGTGCCGCTCCAGTTGTTGCAGAATGTTGTCTACCGCTTCCGCGCCGATGCCATAACTGGACAGCCAGGTTTTCACGCCCATTTGTTCAAAGAATTCACCGGTTTTGGCGATAGCCGCATCAATCCGCTGCTCCTCATCGCCGCTACTCAAGCCCCAGACCCGTTCGGCGTATTGCAACAGCTTGGCCCGCTTCTCATTGCGCCGCACGTCCAGCGTATTCGGCAGCACAATCGCCAGCGTTTGCGCGTGATCCAGACCATATTGCGCAGTGATCTCATGGCCTATCATGTGCGTCGCCCAATCGCTCGGCACGCCTGCGCCAATCAGCCCATTCAACGCCAGCGTCGCGCACCACATCACATTGGCCCGCACTTCATAATTCTCCGGGGTCGCCAGCGCCTTGGGGCCTTCCTCAATCAAGGTCAGCAGCAGCCCTTCGGCAAAGCGATCCTGCACCGGCGCGTTAACCGGATAGGTCAGGTATTGCTCCATGATGTGGGTGAAAGCGTCCACCACGCCGTTGCCGATCTGGCGCGGCGGCAAGGTCATGGTCTTGTTGGGGTCAAGCACCGAAAAGCGCGGATAGAGCAGCGGATGACCGAACGCCAGCTTGTCCTGACTGGCGCGGCGGGTGACGACGGCATAGCTGTTCATTTCCGAACCGGTGGCGGGCAAAGTCAGCACCGTTCCAAAGGGCAAGGCATCGGCAATCGGGGCGTGCTTGGCGAGAAGGTCCCACGGCTCGCCCTCGAACCGGGCGGCGGCGGCAATAAACTTGGTTCCGTCAATCACCGAGCCGCCACCGACCGCCAGCAGAAAATCAATGTGCTGATCCTTCACGATATGCACCGCATCCATCAGCGTTTCATACGTCGGATTCGGTTCGATGCCCGCAAATTCGAAGACGCTGTGTCCCGCCAGCGCCGCCATGACTTCGGCGTAAACGCCATTTTGCTTGATGCTGCCGCCGCCATAAGTGATCAGCACCCGCTGATTCAGCGGGATTTCCTGGGCAATCCCGGCAATTTGCCCATTGCCAAACAGAATTTTGGTCGGGTTGTAGAAGGTGAAATTGTGCATGGGGCATGAACTCCAGTGAGGAAAGGTTAATCGGCAACGTGCAGTACGATCTTGCCACGGGCATGACCGCCCTGGCTGATCACTTGCGCCTGGCGAGCCTCAGTCAGCGGCAGGACACAGTGAATCATCGGTTTCATCCGGCCTTCTTCAATCAGCCGGGCAATCGCGGTGAGTTGCTGGCCGTTAGGCTGGACGAAGACAAAGGCGCTGCGCGCGCCACGATCCGCAGCGGTTTTTTCTTCAGGCGGATCAACGATGGAGACCAGCATCCCGCCCGGCTTCAACACTTGCCATGAGCGTTGCTGCGTCTCGCCGCCGACCGTGTCGAACACCACGTCAACATCCTTGACCACCTCTTCAAAGCGGGTTTGAGTGTAATCAATGAACTGATCTGCGCCCAGTTCCGCCACGATCCCGCTATTGACCGCCGAGGCGGTGGCGATCACTCGCGCCCTTTGCTTTAGCGAGTTGCACCGCGAAAGTGCCGACGCTACCGGCAGCAGCATGAATCAGCACGGTTTGACCGGCTTGCAACTGCGCGGCGTCCACCAAGGCTTGCCATGCAGTCAGCGCCGCCAGCGGGACCGCAGCGGCGTGATCGTGATCCAGCGTCGCCGGTTTGTGCGCCGCTTCGCTGGCTTTCACCGCGATGTATTCGGCGTAACTGCCGTCCCGTTCGATATTGGGCCGGGCGTATACAGCGTCGCCAATGTTGAAGCCGGACGCTTCATGGCCGATTTCGACCACTTCGCCGGATACATCCCAGCCCAGAATCAGCGGCAATTGATGCTTGAGGAAACCTTGCAGATAGCCTTCGCGGATTTTCCAGTCCACCGGATTGACCGCAGCGGATCGCACCCGGATCAAAATATCGTCGGGATTCAGCGCCGGGCGGGGAATCTCTTCGTAATGCAGCAGTTCCGGACCGCCGTAAGCGTGAATCCGCACCGCTTTCATGGTCGTCATGAACATCTCCACAGGTAAAGTTGAAGGGCTGATGGGCTGAACGCTACCGGTCTGACGCAAGATGGATTGGAGAGTTTCCGCCACTGCTATCGTTCGGGAGCTGACGCGCTACGATAAGCCTTCGCACCCTGTCCCATAATCACCGCCTTTGGAGAATTCAGTATGCCTACCTCGACCACCCGAATGGTTTTACCTTCACCCGCGCCAGGAACTGAGCGCAGCCTGCGGGTTCATCGCTACGGTAACGCTGACGCCCGGCCCAAAGCCTATATCCAGGCTGCCCTGCACGCCGATGAAATTCCCGGCCTGCTGGTTGCGCAACATCTGCTCTTGGGGCTGGAGCAGGCGCAAGCGGAAGGGCGGCTGATCGGTGAAGTCGTGGTGGTTCCGGTCGCCAATCCGATTGGCCTGAATCAGCATTTGAATGGGCATTTGCTGGGGCGTTTCGACTTCGACAGCACCGGCAATTTCAATCGCGGTTTTCCCGATCTGACGACGGCGGCATTGGAACGATTACGCGGCCATTTATCGGCGGATTCAGCGGCGAATGTGGCGCTGATCCGGCAAACGCTGCGATCCGTCCTGGCCGAGCAAACGGCGGTGCGGGAAGCCGAGGCGCTGAAACATCGGTTACTGAGCCTGGCGATTGACGCTGATTTTGTTTTCGACCTGCATTGCGACTGCGAGGCGCTGCTGCATCTGTACGCCTCGAAATGGCAGGGCGACGAGGCGATGAGTTTGGGCGCGGAACTGGGCGCGGCGGTGGTGCTGCTGGAACAGGAACCGGGCGGCAACCCGTTCGATGAAGCCTGCGGTGCGCCTTGGTGGAAGCTGCGCGAGGCGCTGGCGGCGGAAGGGCCAGTGCCGCTGGCCTGCTTTGCGACCACGGTGGAATTGCGCGGCCAGGCCGATGTGAATGATGACGATGCGGCGGCGGATGCGGCGGGATTATTGCGATTTTTGCAGCGGCAGGGCGTGATCGGCGGTGAAGCTGGCCCATTGCCGCAACCGCGTTGCCAAGCGACTCCACTGGAAGGGGTGGATGTACTGACCGCGCCGGCAGCGGGCGTTCTGGTCTTCCGCAAACAGTTAGGCGATTGGGTGGCGGCGGGCGAAGTGGTGGCGGAACGGGTAGACCCGCTGGGCGAACCGCTGGGCGCGGCCCGAACGGCAATTTACAGCCAGACCAGCGGCTTGCTGTTCGCCCGCATGGCCGAACGGCTGGTTCGACCGGGACAGAAATTCTGCAAAATCGCGGGCCGGGAGCCATTGAGCTATCGCCAGGCGGGGAAATTGCTAGGGGATTGAGCGGATCATCCATCCGCCCTGACGCTTCGGCCAAACCTGAACAGTCTTTGAAGCCGAGGCGAAAGTCCTCAGGACTTTCGCTCCATCCGTTCGCCCTGACGCTTCGACAAGCTCAGCGGTCGAAGGGCATTCATCGGAAAAATTGGGGTTCGACAGGCTCACCCCGAACGGTTTTTGAATCCGAAGCGAAAGTCCTGAAGAGTTTTACGCCCCGGTCGCCAGATAGTCCTCGATGCTAACAGCGTCAATCTGTTCGGGACGCAGGAAGCGTTCGGCGTATTGCTGGTACACGCCAGCGCGCAGAAACAGCTCAAACAATTGCGGATCAATGTGCTGCTCCTGGGCCATCCGGGCCATGATCCGTAGCGACTCCGACAGGGTTTTGCCTGACTTGTAGGGCCGATCAATCGCGGTCAGCGCCTCGAAAATGTCGGCAATCGCCATCATTCGCGCCAGCACGCTCATCTGATCGCGCTTCAATCGCTTGGGATAGCCGTTGCCGTCCATTTTCTCATGATGACCGCCGGCGATTTCCGGCACCCGCCGCAGCGGTTTGGGAAACGGCAGCCGCGACAACATCACTATCGTCTGGACAATATGCTCGTTGATCTTGTAACGCTCTTCGTCGGTTAGAGTGCCGCGAGCGACGCACAGGTTATGAATCTCGCCCCGGTGGTAGAGCAGTTCCGGCACGTTCAGCCGGAATCCCCAGGGATTGTCCGCCGCGATCCGATCCTGATCGCGGCGTTCAAAACGATGCTCCGGCTTGTCGGCCAGCAGCGGTTCGATCACTGGCAACGGCGCAGCGGGAGTGAGTTCCTTGCGGGTTCGTTCTTCATGCGACAGACCGATGCGGTCGTCGAGGGTGCGCAGCCAGGTTCGCTCGGCCAGGCGCTTGATCCGGGCGATCTGTTCCGGGACCATGAATTCGCCGCCCTGGTTGCAGCGGGCGACAAAAGCGAAATCGTCGTCGATCTGGCGCCAGTCCGCTTCAAGCTGCGCCCGCAGCACGCTACGGTCGCCGCCGTCGGCCACATTCCGCCAACAGGCGATCTCGGCGTCGCGCTTGAGGACTTCAAAGCGCATTCGCACCTCGTGAATCCGGTCGTAAATGGTTTCCAGCTTGGTGGCTTTATCCACCACATATTCAGGCGTGGTGATCTTGCCGCAGTCATGCAGCCAGCAGGCGATATGCAGTTCTTCCCATCCATCCTCGTTCAGGCTGAAATCCTGAAAAGTCCCGGTTTGATCGGCGCAAGCGGCTTGGGCCAGCAGCTTGGTCAGTTCCGGCACCCGGGCGCAGTGACCGCCGGTGTAGGGACTCTTGGCGTCAATGGCGTCGGCCAGCAGCCGGATGAACGCCTCAAACAGATTTTTCTGGGCGTGCAACAGCCGTTGATTTTCGATGGAAACCGCTGATGTGCCCGACAACGCGGCAATGAACGCGAGCAATTCCGGCGCAATGTGACTGCCGCTGCGGGCTGATTCTGCTTTCAGCAAGGCCAGCGCGCCGACCAATTCCTGTCGGCTGTTACGCAGCGGCACAACGATCAACTGGCCGGTGCGCTGCATCGGCGGATCCGACAGCGCGGCCAGATAATCGGCCAGCGGTTCGCCCGGCGTGAGCGGCCTGATTTGAAGGTCTGGCGCCTGGACGGCTGCAACCAGCGGGTGAGGCTGGGGAGTCGGTCAGCGACAGCGCCGCCAGCCGGTTCACCGCCACCGCTCCGGTTTCGCTAAGCAGGCGAGCGGCGGCGGGCCGCAGTTCGCGCTCGTCGTCGCTGACCAGAAACAGGATGCCAACCTCGCCTTCCGCCAGCGCCAGCGTTTCGGCCAGCACCCGATCCAGCAATCGTTCAAAGCGTTGTTCCGCTGCCAGCGCGGAACCAATGTCGAGAAAGCGGCGAATAGTGGATTTCATCAAATCCATCGCCTGAGCCAGTTGGTTGACCTCGGCGATGATCGAGCGCACCGCGATGGGCTGGTGAAACTCGAAGCGGCGGATGCGGGCCGCCTCACTGACCAGATTTTGCAATTCGCGGGCGATCCGGTGAGCCAGCAGCCAGGTGATCGGCACCGCCAGCAGCACCAGAACGATGGCGATCAGCACCGATTTGTTGCGCATTCGCACCGTATCGGCCAGCAACTCATTCTCAGGCACGGCCAGCGCCAGGAATAGCGGGGTTCCGCCCTGGAACGGCAGGGCTTTAACCTTTCCACGCCAGAGCTGTTCGCCAATCTCCAGGGTAAAGCCGGCCGGGTTCAGCCTCGCCGCGCGCTGCACCGGATCGCGCCAATCCTTGTCCAGCAACGTCAGCGCCGGTTCGTTGAGTTCGGCCAAAGTGGACAGCCGCAATTGGTTGGCATCGCCCCGGTGCGACAGGCGGGCGGGGTCTGGATAGGCAATCACTTGGCTACGGTCATCGAACAGCGCCAGTTGAGTGTTGGGCAGAAAGCGGCTGGCGGCCAATTCGACCGAGAGATCGCGCAAGGTCAGATCGGCGCCTATGACTGCCGCGCCAGCGGCGGCGCGTCGGGCCAGAGTAATGCCGACTTCGCCGGTGGTGAAAAACAGGTAGGGATCGGTGCGGATTCGTTTCGCCTGGGTTCGCGCTGCTTGATACCAGGGGCGGGCGCGGGGATCGAACGCATAGTCAGGTTTGGCGTCGCGACGGATCAGATTCAGATCGGCGTCGAAAAACACAAAGGTTCCGGTAATCTCGCCGATATCGTCGCGCTCCACGCTTTGCGCCAGATAACGCGCCAGGTCTGGCGCGGCGAATCCCGCCCGCAGCAGCGAATGTTCCGGCAGCGACCGCAGCAGGAAGAAATCGCCGTCATCGTAGCCAATGAACAGGGCGGACAAGTGATCCGCTTGCGCCAAGGCTTCGCGCAGATAGCCGAGACTTTCCAGCCGTTCGGTCAGCGATGTCGCCAAGGTCAGCCGATGCAGAGTCAACAAATCCACGGCGATAGCGACTGGCGCAGCCAGCACTTGGAGTTGGCGAGCGGCTTTATCCGCGATCCGTTCAAACCGCTCGTCGGCGGTTTGCAGCATCAGCCGGGTGGTTTCGGTGTAGTTGTTCCAGATCACCGCGCCGCCCAGCAGCAGGATCAGCGCAATAAATAAGGTAGCGATGTGGATATGCAGCGGTAATTGACGCCGGGCATTGAAGATCATCGGCAATTCCTGGATGAAGGCTGTGGGGTGATAACAACATGGTTATTGTCAGCAAAAGCCAGGACTTTCGCTCCATCCATTCGCCCTGAGCCTGTCGAAGGGCATTCATCGGTAAAAACGGGGTTCGACAGGCTCACCCCGAACGGTTTTTTAATCCGAAGCGAAAGTCCTGAAAAGCATTACTAACCGACTGTTTTCGCATCAATCGCAATTGTTTTAATAATAGCGCCTCATCCAAATCCTTCACGGAGAATCCCTTCAGATGAACCCCGTTAATCCCTTGCCCACTTTGTCCGAACCCGTGCGAACTGCGCTGCGGTTGCTGATTATCGGCTCGTTGTTGCTGGCGGTGTTCTACATCCTGTGGCCATTTCTGCCCAGCATGTTGTGGAGCGCATTCATTGTGATCACGGTATGGCCGGGACTGGCCTGGTTACAAGGACGTTTCGGTTGGAGCCGGGCGGCCTGCGCGTTATTGCTGGCGGTGGTGCTGATCGGATTCGTGATTGGGCCGCTGTTGACCGGTATTTTTGCTCTGGTTGAGCATGGTGAAGCGATGTTTCACGACGCTAAGGCGGCGGTTGAGAGGATTCCCGAAGATCCGCCGACCTGGGTGGGCGAACTGCCGTTAGTGGGTTCGAGCATAGCGCAAACCTGGCGGGACGCCGCCGATGGCGACGCCGGGCTGCGGGCGCGGCTGGGTCCGGCGGTGCAGGCCAGCGGACAATGGCTACTCGGTCAAGTGGGCGCGGTCGGCGGGCTATTCCTCCAATTTCTGCTGGTGGTGGTGTTTACCCTGGTGTTTTACCTGAATGGCGCAGATCTGGATGATCTGACCCGGCGCCTTACCGACCGTCTTGGCGGTGATCGGGCGCTTCAGGCCCGCGATCAGGCCCGGCAAGCCATCCGCGCCGTGGCGCTGGGCGTGGTGCTGACGGCCTTTATTCAGGCGGGACTGGCGTTGATCGGTTTGCTAATCGCGGGCGCGCCGCTGGCAACAGTGATCGCCTTTGGGTGTTTCCTGCTGGCGATAGCCCAGCTCGGCGCCGCTTTGCCGCTGCTGGTGGTGGCGGGATGGCTGTACTGGGGGCAAGGCGAGATCGGTTGGGCGGTGTTCATGGCGATCTGGGGTTTGGTGGTGGTGGGTGGCGTGGATAACATTGTTCGGCCCTGTTGATTATGCGCGGCATGAGCATGCCGCTAACCCTGGTGTTCCTCGGCGTGATTGGCGGCCTGCTGGCCTACGGCCTGATCGGAATATTTCTGGGGCCGACCGTGGTGGCGATAGCCTATACCTTGTTGCTGGCCTGGCTGGCGGAACCGCACGCTGATTAGCTCTGGCTGGCCGATTGGCAAAATCGTAGATGCGCTGGAATAAGGCTGGCGGCGCGGCGGTGCAAGTTTAAAGCAGGTGCGCGGTTCGCGGCGGTGGAGTTGCCCGTACTCGCTCTCTGAATAATTTTCGCATTGTCAAACACAAGCCTCCGCTCTGCGGAGGCTTTTTTTGGTTTACTCACTGAAAAAGTTGTGACTCGGCCGGACATTAATTATGAGGAAGAAGCATTTGATTCTGGCTAATTTCCCTCCAAGAAGTGTACCCGAATAACTCAGTCGGACGCAGCGGCTGGAAGCGTTGACCTGTTATTGCAATCCGCGCCGAAAAATTTATTCGGCGACCCCTGAAATTGGAGTGGATTTTAGAGATTAATTTAGTGGGAGCAACACTGAAGTGTTCCAGAATCCCGAATTGATTCCGGAATTCATTATTAAAGGATGATTCTTTATACACTTAACAGGAGCGCACTGATGAAACACATTGTTTTTGCGCCCGCATGCATGGCGGTTGCGCTGTGCTTGTCAGGGCCAGCCCAGGCTTGGACGCCAGTTAAAGTGCC
>JAAUTD010000100.1 GCA_012031845.1 Synechococcaceae cyanobacterium SM1_2_3 | reverse complement strand
GATTCTAACAAAATTTTTGCCTAAATATATCTGTTTCTAGTTGTTTTTCGGCAAAAAACAACATCTGTTTCAAAAACAACAGGTTAGCGCCGATTTTTGCTGCATTGCGGGAGCAGCTTGAGTTTTAAGGCAATTCTGGCAACAGCGCATCGTCGGACAGCGCCAGAATCGCATCGATCAGCCGGTCTGGCTCTCGCACTCCACCGTACTTCATCAGCATCCGCGCTTTGGCGATCAGTTCAATCGGCGATAGCGGCGATTCGGGATCGCCCTTGGCGTGGGTGCGCCGCACGGTCAGTTTTTCGCCGCTGCGCACGGTGACAGTGACCGCGCTGCCCCAGGCCTGTGGATAGGCTGACGCATAAGGTTCGGCGACGCGCACCGTGACGCATCCACGCAACTCCGCCAGTTCCACCCGCGCCGGTTCTGCAAATGCGGCAAAATCCACGTTTTCCCGCGCCAGCGCCGCCGCTACCGCATGTTGCAGCGAAAACTTGGCTTCGTAGTCGCTTTGCGGGGTCGGGCGGTCGCAAACCTCCAGCGCCGCCGGGTACGCTTCCACTTCGATTTTTGCAACAGTGCCCGCCACGATGCGATGGCGCAATTCCTGGGCGGCGTCTATCGCGGGATGGGTATGGCGACAGGACGGCCACGGTTTGATCGAAGTGAGCAGCAATTGCCAAGGCCCATCGGGGTTGCGGGTGACTGCGCCGGGATCGGGATCGGGACAGGTGGCGGCAAACCAGCCTTTTGCCCCTTCCAGCATCGCGGACGGGCCGGTGAAGCCGTAACGCGCCAGATCAGCCGCCAGCACCCCGGCTTCCGCCGCTCGACCGGCATGGAGATGCTTGGTCATGGTGCCGGCTTCCAGAAACTGCCACAGGCCAGCGGACTGGGCTCCGGCGTTACCCAGGGCGTGAATGGCGGCAACGGGATCAAGCTGTAGCAGTGCTGCTGTCGCCATCGCCGAGCCGTAGGGGCCACAGGTCGCGGTGTTATGCCAGAGCCGGTAATGAGATGGCCCGACCGCCATGCCCACCCGGGTGGCCGCCTCAAAGCCCCACAGCACCGCCCGCAGCATGGCGTGACCACGAATGCCTTCCCGCGCCGCTACCGCCCAGGCCGCGGGCACTACGACGCAGCCGGGATGCACTACGGAAGCACGGTGTAGATCATCGGTTTCCAGAATATGGGTCAGCGTTCCCAGCAGAAAAGCACGGCGACCCGCATCCGATGGCAATGCAGCTTTGGCCCAGCGCAACAAGATAGCCCCCGGTTCCGACTCGCGCCCGGCCAGCGCGTTAGCGATAGCGTCCAGGGTTAGCAGCGCCGCATGCTCCAGATCGGGAGGCGTTATCGGTTTAGCAGCGATTAATTCGGTCAACTGCTGGATCAGAGTCCGGTCGCCAGTGCTGTCCTTCATTGAAATTCTCCGCAAGAGACCCGGCCTGCACGTCGGGGAGGAAGGGAAGGATTCCCGCTGGGAATGTTTCGGGGATTATTTTAGGGTTTAGCCGCGATGCGGGCGATGTTCGGTCAGCCTTTCCACGGCCGTTCGCATTCGGTAAACCGCTGCCAGATGTCAGCAAACTGCCCTTCATGAACATGGAGCTGGCAGCCATACCAGCCTTCGATCACCTGGCGAGCGGCAGAGGCGGTGCTTAGCTGCGCTTCGGCGAACAGACGTTGAGTTACGGCGATGTCGTTCATGATCCCCAGGCAATCCTGCAATCGCGCCATTCCGCTCAGATACGCCTTGACCGTCGGCGCAGGATAAAAACTGGCGAAAAAATCCAACGCATAGCGTAATTCCTTGATGCAAATGCGCAGCGCATGGCGTCTCTCGGCGGACAATTTGGCGAATTCATCGGCCCGCTTGGCGACCCGCCGGTGATGATGTTCGAGCAGCCGGGCAGCAAACTCCAGCGCGGGCTGCGCCAGCCGCTGGCGTTGCCCGTGATCCATGCCGTCGCGCCAGGCGCGTTGGGTCAGCCAGTCGGCCAGCCCCTTAATCAGTTGAGGGTAACGCGGTTCAATCAAGATCTGGCGCAGACTGCGATAGTGATTCTGGCGAATCGCCTCGGCCTTCACTCGAAACAGCAGCAGGCTCCGTTTGCGCGGGAAGTGGGAAAAGACCGGCGGCATCCCTTCGTCCAGAAACACATCCCAGTCGCGGGCCGGCCCCAGAAAGCTATTGAGCCAGCGAATTTCCTCGACCCATTTGGCGCTGGCCTCACGGGAGATCAGCGGGCGGAACAGCTTCAGGCCGGAACGTAGTCGCCGGAACCCGACCCGCATTTGATGAACGCCTTCAATTTGCCCATCCAGCACTGCGGGCTGGTTGGCTTCGGCATGCTGCAAACAGGCGTTGATAATGGCGATGAAGGCGTCTTCGCCGGTCACGGTGGCTGGCAACGTAATAGAGCTGGCTTTGACGTGGCTGATGGTTTTGGGGTCATGCGGATTGCTCTGTTTTTTTGGAGTGTGGTGTCCGCGATGACCAATGCCCGGTTGGCAACCCAGTCAGAGGCGGTTTTTGGAACCTTGGAACAGTAATTATTGCCGATTGGTTACAAAGTGTAACAGTGATCCTTAGTCCCGTTTGCATCCAACTTGGATATACCAAAATGCTGCCGGGAGGCAAATGCGCCAAGGATACCGCCAAAGCGGGTTACAGCTTCAGTGGCGCTGGACAAGCGGAATAAATTCAATGCGATGGATGAATTGAAAGCAGCGCCGACGAGCCGCGTCGCCATCCCTGGTCATGCCGATGCCCCAGAATCAACCCCACTGCACAATTGGCTGAATCGAGCTTTTCTCGGTGGCGCAACGCCAGCGATTTTATGGCTGGCCAGGCTCTAGTACGCTTCAAAGGTAAACCGGGCGGCGCCGATGGCCAGCACATCACCAGCTTCCAGCGCGATGGCTTCATTGGTCGCCAGCCCATGACAACCCACCCGGACCGAACCCGACTTGGCCAGATTCTGAATCCAGTACAGCCCATCGCGCAGCAGCAGTTCAGCATGTTGAGGGGCGACGTCATCGGCGTTGATTTGTAGACCGGCTTGAGGTGCGCTGCCCAGCGACAGCCACTTGGGCAGGTAGTAATGCACGACCTGCTGACCGGCTTCGTCTTCGCGCTCAAATCGGGCGTACAGCAGAGAACCGGGGCTGCCGACCCCATTGAGCGCCGCTACCCGTTCCTGCATCCGCAGCAGCTTGCGATAACGATCCTGAAGCCGTGACTGGGTTTCGTCCGGCTTGGCCCGTGGATCCCGCTGCTGCAACACATCCACCAGATCGAGTACAAACCGCCCGAACTTGTCGCGTGGCTCCTGAGTGTCCCAACCCGGCGGATTGCGATCCCCCTTGTCATCCCAGGCCAGGCTCAGCCGCAGTTTATACAGGCCGCAAATGTCCAAAATATCCTGGGTTTCCAGAAACTCCCAACACCCCCGCTCCAGACGTTCGCCATTGCGACTGGTGTAGGTATGGCCCTGATTGCTGGTGGGCATCAGCGCCAACTGATCGCCCAATGCGCAAATCACGCCATGCAGTCGGGAAATCCAGTCGTAATTCGGCACAAACCCCAGCGCGAAATCGCCGAAACCGATGCCTGTCACCGCATTGTAGCGGCCTAGAACCATGAACGGGCGCGACACCAGCTCAATCCGGGCCGGGGCCTGCGCCGGATTGGCGGACAGCAGCAAGGCGCGAGTCAGCGGCGTCCCCCGAACCAGGGTCTGCTCGGCGGTAGCGCGCAACCGCTGAGTTCGCTCAGCCTCCAGTTCCAGCTCCAGCGGCAGGGTATGGGCCAGACCGCTAACCGCAACCGGCGCGTTCAGCAGCCAGAAACCCCATACGCCGTCGGTTCGCCCACTGTCTGAAGGCAACCAGAAATGATCGATTTGCGGTTCGCCTCCGGGAGGCTGGCTTGTTTCCGGCGCTGCGTCTGGCCGCAGCGGCAAATCCAGCCGAATTTCGCGCCGACTGGCGTAAACATGCCATTCGCCGCATGATCGCGCAGCTCCAGATCCAGCCGCAAGACAGCTTGAGTCGGCGCGCCATCCGGGCGGTGAAAATCCAGAAATACGGGATGGGCGTCGCGACCGCTCAGCAAGCGCAGCGGAACCGCCTGGCCGTTGTTAGAAAAAGTCAGATCAGGGCTTTGGCTTTGCACCCGCAGCCGAATCTCGCGGTATTGCCACCAGGTGGGATTGATCAACAGGGCGGATAGCACGCCCCCCCGCTGCGGCGCATCGGGCTGGGTGGCGACGGCCAGCATCACCAGCACCGGCTGCTGAGTTTGCGCCAGCCGGGCCAGTCGCCATTCGCACTCGGTCAATCGCGCCCGGCTGGCGCCTTGCAGCAGTTGGGCGTAGCTCTGATAAAAAATCCCCAGTGTGGCCCGCTCCCGGTTATCGAGCCGCCCCTGTTTGGCGATGACTTCTTCCAGCAGCAGAGCGAATGCCCGTAGCGGCGGCGATGTCGGCAACTCGGCCATTGCAACCACTTCGGGCGCTACGGTCGGCGCTGGATGAACGGTCGGTGGCGGGGTCGCTGTGGCGGTTGGCTCCAGGGTCAGTGTGGATGTCGGGGCCGCGACCGGCGGCGGTTGCGCAGTATCGGCATCGAAGGGGAAATTCAGGTCGGGCAAATCGGTTTCGAGATCGGCGTCGCCAACCAGGCCGGGCGGACTGGCCGTAGCAACTGCCGGTATGGGCGTCGCCGGAGTCAGCGTCCGTTCGCCGAGAAAGCAGTCGCGGGCGACAATATCCACCAGTTCCGGGGTGATCTGGTGATCCGACTCCATGCTGGCAAACAGCAAAATGGCGTCACACAGCAGGGCGATGGTGCGGGGATTCCCCTGGCAAAACTGGGCGATGCGGGCAATCACCTCCGGCGTTGGCGTCTGCCGACCCTGGCGATGAGCAAGCTCAAACTGGCGTTTAATGAATAGCCGGGTATCGGCATTGTTCAGGTATTCAAGACGGCATTGAACCTGGATGCTGTCGCGCACCAGCAGCAAGTCGGGCTGGCGCAACTGGCCTTCAATTTCCGGCAATCCCGCCAGCACGATTTGCAGGCGATGGCTGGGTAATAACGGCACCGCCACAAATTCCCATAGTCGGCTCAGTGCGCTGGGGCGCAGGTAATGGGCGTCATCCACCAGCAAGGCGATGATCTGGTTGCGGCGAGCGTGATCGGCCAGCGATTCCAGCAATCGCTGCCCCAGTTGCTCGGTATTCAACCCGGTCGTTGGCAGATCCAGCTCGCTGCATAGATAAAGGATCAGATCAGGGAAGTCGAGTTTGGGATTATTGAGCAGTACAAAGCGAATATCGTCAGCCTCCGCCATGCACCGGCGCAACACCGAGGTTTTGCCCATCCCGGTTTCGCCGGTCAACAGGATGAAGCCGCGCCGCTCGCGGATACCGTCGATAATATCGGCGCAGACCGCATCAAAGTTGGCGTTGCGATAAAAACCTTTCAGGTCTTTTGGTTTGATGACCGTGCTGTCAAGATCAAAATCGGCGGTTTGCATGCTCCCCTCCTTGCCATGACTGACTCGCATTATTGTACGGTGGCGACAATAATCCCCATAGCGGTTTCACGGCTGGATTCATTCGGTCCATTTATCAATAGTCATGCCAGGATTGATTCGCGCCAAGTGGCCGATCAAACACCTACGAAATTGGGTGGGGCATCTGGCTCCAGCCGCTGCAACCGGCGTGGAAGCAGGTTGCAGCGATCCTCCGCTGAACCAGCCACCCCGGCTGCTCCAAAAATCACTGCGGTTCAGACGGCTTATTCGTGGCCGTGAGCAATGGGCTGGTCGGTAAAGAGGTAATCCCGCAGCTCTTTATCAAAGGTGGGGTCTTGCCGACGGATCCATTCCAGCACCATCGCAGCGTGTTCTTTTTCCTCATCCCGATTGTGCGCGAGAATGGCTTTTAATGCCGGGTCCTTGCAGGCGTCCACGCGCTGGTTATACCAGTCCACGGCTTCCAGTTCTTCCATCAGCGAAGTAATGGCCCGGTGCATATCGCGGGTTTGATCGGACAGTTCGTTAATCGGTTCGTGATAACCTTCATTCGCCATGTGTTTTGCTCCTTCATTTGGATGGATTGCAGGGTGGACTTACAGGGTTGGGCTTAACTGCTAAACACTATCCGAATCAGTGGCGCAACCGTCCATCGTCCAGTTCCAGCACCCGACCGCAGTAAGCCGCCAGTTCCGAATCATGGGTGACCAGAATCAGGGTTGCGCCCTGTTCGCGGTTCAACGCGAATAATAGTTCGATAATGCGATGACCGGTTTTCTGATCGAGATTGCCGGTGGGTTCATCGGCGAACAGCACATCAGGATTGCCGGCAAAGGCGCGGGCGATAGCGACCCGCTGCTGTTCGCCGCCGGACAGTTGGGAGGGGTAGTGGCGGGCGCGGGCTTGCAACCCGACTCGATCCAGCAGGTCCAGCGCCTGGCGGTGGGCATCGGCCTGATTCGCCAGTTCCAGCGGCAGCAGCACATTTTCCAGCGCGGTCAAGCCATTCAACAACTGGAACGACTGAAACACGAAGCCGACCCGCTGCGCTCGTAACAGCGCCCGGCCATCTTCATCCAGACTGCCCAAATCCGCGCCCGCCAGCCATACCTGACCGCTGCTCGGCAAATCCAGCCCGGCTAATAAACTTAGCAGAGTGGATTTGCCAGAGCCGGACGCCCCAACCACCGCGACGCTTTCGCCGGGCTTGATGCTGAAAGTGATGTCATCAAGAATCAGCAGCGGCCCTTCCGGGCTGATCACCTGCTTGCTGAGATGCTCAACCCGCACCATTGCATCGGCGGCCGGGTTGTCCGATGCCGACAAGGCGGCTACGCTGATGCCGCTGGCTGTATCCTGCGGGCTTTGTTCCAGGCGCATGACTTGATTCTCCGTTAATTGCGATGACGCTGATGAAGATGAAAACCAATGGGTTACCTGACTATTTTTCATGCCTGTTGCTATGGCTGGCGCTGGTCTGGAGCGCTCCATCTGGAGCGGAGACGCCAATGATTCTGGTGCTGGGCGACAGTTTAAGCGCCGCGTATGGCATTCCAGCCGAGCAGGGCTGGGTTCATCTGTTGCAACGGCGGCTGGCGGAACGCGGCTTTCCACATCAAGTGAATAACGCCAGCATCAGCGGCGACACCACCAGCGGCGGTTTGAGCCGCTTGCCCGCCGCGCTGGAGCGCGACCGGCCCGCTATCGTGATTGTCGAACTGGGGGCCAATGATGGGCTGCGCGGGCAACCACTGATGGAGATGAGTCACAATCTGGCGCGGATCATTGAACTGGCGCAGCAAGCGGGAGCGCGGGTGGCGCTGGCCGAGATGCGGATTCCGCCCAATTACGGCCCGCTGTACACCCAAAAGTTTCAGGCGACCTTTGGCGAACTGGCGAAACGCTATGACATTGCGCTGATTCCGTTTCTGCTGAATGGCGTGGCCGGAAACCAGGCGTTGATTCAGGACGATGGCCTGCATCCCGGCGCTGAAGCGCAACCGCGCATTCTGGATAACATCTGGCCGACGCTGGAACCGCTGCTGAAATAGCCAGGACTTTCGCTCCATCCGTTCGCCCTGACGCTTCGACACGCTCAGCGGTCGAAGGGCATTTATCAGTAAAAAAACGGGGTTCGACCGGCTCACCCCGAACGGTTTTTGAACCTGAAGTGAAAGTCCGGATAGCCAGACCGTGGATTTTCACAGCAGCACCGGCTCCGGCTCCAGCGCGACTCCGAACTGCATCCGCACCGAGTCCTGAATCGCCTGCGCCAACCGCAACACGTCCGCGCCCCGCGCCCCGCCGCGATTGACCAGCACCAGCGCCTGCTGTTCGTAGACGCCCGCCGCGCCCAGAGAGCGGCCTTTCCAGCCACAGCGTTCGATCAGCCAGCCTGCCGCCAGCTTTACCGCGCCGTTGGTCTGCGGATAATGCGGCGCGTTCGGGTAAGCGGTGATGAAGCGTTGAAAATCTTCGGCGTTCACCACCGGATTCTTGAAAAACTGCCCGCATTGCCGATCTGCGCCGGGTCCGGCAGTTTGCGGCGGCGAATGGCGATGACCGCAGCGGCAATCTCGGTCGCGGTCGGATCGGTGATGCTTCGCGCCGCCAGTTCCTGCGCGACATCGGCGTAGCCAGTCCGGGGTTGCCAGCGTTTGGGCAAACGGAAAGTGACCGCAGTGATCAGGTAGCGGCCCGCCGCTTCGCCCTTGAACACGCTATCCCGGTAGCCAAACCGGCAAGCGGCGCGGTCGAAAATAACGGGTTCAGCGGTTGCCAAATCCACTGCTTCCAGCGTATGGAATCGTTCCGCGACTTCCAGCCCATAAGCGCCGATATTCTGGATCGGCGCGGCGCCCACGGTGCCGGGAATCAGCGCCAGATTTTCCAAACCCGGCCAGCCCTGATCCAACGTCCAGCGGACAAATTCATGCCAGTTTTCCCCCGCGCCCGCCCGCACCTGCCAGGAATCGGCATCTTCATCGATCAAGGCTCGCCCAGGAATGCGGACATGCAGGGCCAGACCGGCAAAATCGCCGGTCAGAATCAGATTGCTGCCGCCGCCAAGAATAAAACGCGGTAAATTCGGCCAGCCGGGCGCCTGAATCAGCGCGGTCAGTTGCGCCAGATCGGTGATGGTCGCAAACCAGGCGGCGCGGGCGGCCAAGCCAAAGGTATTCAGCGCATCCAACGCTACATCGCGCTGAACGAAATCGGGTAAAAACATGAGAGATTGACCAGAGTGTGGCTTGAAAAAACTTAACCTGCTGATTGTCATTGCAACAGCAATAATCTACCAGTGTCCAAATGAGCCGTTAAACCAAAATATCCTGCAAAATTGTGGAATAAAGATGACGCCATGAATACATCGCCATTGTTGATCCTTTGCACCTGCCCGGACCCGGCCACTGCGGAGCGCATTGCCCAGACGGTGGTCAGTGAGCGTCTGGCCGCCTGCGTCAACATCGTGCCGGGCCTGACTTCCATCTACCGCTGGCAGGGCCAGATCGAACACCAGTCTGAATTGCTGCTGCTGATCAAGACCCGTGAAGCGATTTATCCGTTGCTGGAGACGCGGATTCGCGAACTGCATCCCTATGAGACGCCGGAGATTATCAGCCTGTCGATTCTGGCCGGTTCCGCGCCCTATCTGGACTGGCTGGCGGACAATACCGGAGCGCCGCTGTGAAGCGTTGGATGCAGCCGTCATTGTGGCTGGCGCTGTGGCTGGCGGCATGGGCGGGCGCGGCGGGCGCGGCACTGTTCGACCGCTTTGGCGGCTCCGGGCAAGAGCGGATTCTGGACGAGGATCAGGCGTTTCAACTGATCATCAACGTGGTTGATCCGCTGACGCTGGAAGCCCGATGGACGATTGCGCCGGGCTATTACCTGTACCGCGACAAGTTCCGGCTCAGTTTGCCAGACCCGCAAGGCGTCACTATCGCGGCGCTGGATATTCCGCCCGGCGAGCCGAAGGATGATCCGAACTTTGGCCCGCAGCAGGTTTTTCACCACAAGGCGGTGATCATCGCCCGGCTGCAACGCTCGTCATCCGCTTGATCCAACCATCTGTCACTCAAAGCCGATTATCAGGGTTGCGCCGAAATTGGCGTCTGCTATCCGCCCCTGACCCGGACGCTGAGCGTTGATTTGCCCGCTTTCTCTCCGCCCGTTTCGACCCAGCCGGAACCCGGCGCGGCGTTGAAAGCCGCAACGCCTGCGCTTTTGGCAACGGCAACTGAACGCAGCGAGGCCGAACCGGATCGGCTGGCGCGACTCCTGGGCGAACAGAGATTTCTGGCGATTCCGATCTTTTTCGGTTTGGGATTGCTGCTGGCGTTGACCCCCTGCGTGTTTCCGATGATCCCGATTCTGTCCAGCCTGATCGCCGGGCAAGGGCCGAATCTGAGCCGGAGTCAGGCATTGGGCCTGTCACTGAGTTATGTGCTGGCGATGGCGGCGACCTATACCGTGGTGGGCATATTGGCGGCGTTGCTCGGCCAGAACGTGCAGGCGTGGTTTCAGAATCCCTGGGTGATCAGCCTGTTCAGCGCCCTGTTCGTGGCGCTGGCGCTGGCTATGTTCGGAGTTTATGAGCTGCAACTGCCCGGCGACTGGCAACAGCGGCTAACCGCGTGGAGCAACCGCCAGCGCGGCGGGCGACATGCTGGGGTCGCGATCATGGGCTTTCTGTCGGCGCTGATTGTCGGGCCGTGCGTCGCGCCGCCGCTGATCGGAGTTTTAACCTTTATCGCAGTGACCGGCGATATGGCGCTGGGCGCAGTGGCGCTGTTCACCCTGAGTCTGGGGATGGGCGCGCCACTGCTGCTGATCGGTGCGTCCACCGGCCATTGGCTGCCCCGCGCCGGGCACTGGATGGAACGGATTAAAGCGGTGTTCGGGGTAATGCTGCTGATGGTGGCGCTGTGGCTGCTGGAGCGGATTTTACCCGCCGCGATCAGCATGACGCTGTGGGCGACCTTGCTGATCGTGATTGCGACGTATCTGGGCGCACTGCAACCGCTGGCGCATGGCGCACCGGCCTGGCGCACTTTGATTAAGGGTCTGGGCGTGGTGCTGCTGATTTATGGGGTGTTGCTGCTGGTGGGCATGGCGGCGGGCGGGCGCGATCCGTTGCAACCGTTGCGCGGGGTTGGCCTGATCGCCAGCGCGGGGAATCAGCTATCGGCGTTGCCGTTTCGCCGGGTTAAATCGGTCGCCGATGTTGACCAGGCGGTGCGCGAAGCGGGCGGGCGTCCGGTGCTGCTGGATTTTTACGCTGACTGGTGCGTGACCTGCAAGGATCTGGAGCGGGAGACGTTCGCTGATGCCGGGGTACAGGCGGCGCTGGCCGGGGTGGTGACGCTGCAAGCCGATGTCACCGCCAATGACGCGGCGGATCGGGCGTTGATGCAGCGATTCGGGATTATCGGGCCGCCCGCGATTCTGTTTTTTGGAGCCGACGGCAAGGAGCGCCGTGAGCGGCGGCTGGTGGGATTTATCGCGGCGGAAGCGTTCAAGGCGCAGGTGCGGCAGCTTTAGGCGATCTTGAATCCCTCTCGCCTTAGAGTGGGTTGTTGCATCATATTTTGGGGGACTCCTCATGAATGTCGAAGAACAGATTATCGCTACCTTGCGTGTCTTACCGCCTGAACGCCAGATAGAAGTTCTGGATTTCGCTGAATTTCTCAACCAACGAATCATGTCCGCCGCCAAAATGCCGCGTCCATTCGGACTGTGCGCCGGTCAATTGCAGGTGCCAGATGATTTCGATGCGCCCTTATCCGACGATGAACTGGACTTGTTCGAGTCATGAAGCTGCTGCTCGATACTCATGCTTTTCTCTGGTTCATCGCCGGTGATCCTCGCTTGAATCACGGTACGGTCGAGCTGATTCGAGACCCAAACAATACGGTTTATTGCAGCGTCGTGTCCCTATGGGAAACACTCGTCAAGCACCGTTTGGGCAAGCTGCCGCTGCCCTTGCCGCCGGAAACCTATTTGCCGGAACA
>JAAUTD010000099.1 GCA_012031845.1 Synechococcaceae cyanobacterium SM1_2_3 | reverse complement strand
GCTCAACAGCATCAACAGGATCGTCACGAAGCCCCATCCACCACACTTGCCGACCGGTATCGCCTCGGCTCACTGCTTGCCTGAGTCATGTCGCTGTCCTTTGAAATCGGGATGAACCCCATAAATGGGATGATTGTTGCCGATTCCAAAAGCAAATCCCGCGCCGCTGGATACTGATTGATCCAGGACTTTCGCTCCATCCGTTCGCCCTGACGCTTCGACACGCTCAGCGGTCGAAGGGCATTCATCGGTTAAAAACGGGGTTCGACCGGCTCACCCCGAACGGCTTTTGAATCCGAAGCGAAAATCCTGTGATCTTATTCAGGGCAATCCGGCGGTTTCGACAAAGCAGGCATAGCCCAACTGCTGACCGAGCAGCGGCAGCAGTTGTTCAGCGGCGGCGGCGGGCGAGAGATTGACGCCCAAATCACGCAGTTGAGTCACGCGCAGACCGGGATAACCGCAAGGATTGATCCGGTTGAACGGCTCCAAATCCATGTCCACGTTGAGGCTCAGGCCGTGATAGCAGCGGCCCTGCCGAATGCGCAAACCGAGCGCCGCAATTTTGGCGTCGCCGACGTAAACGCCTGGCGCAGTCGGATCGGTATGAGCGGCGATCTGGTAAGCAGCCAGCAGATCGATCACTGCTTGTTCCAGCGCCGTGACCAGCGTGCGCACGCCAAAACCCAGCCGCCGCACATCCAGCAAACAATACAGCACCACTTGACCGGGACCGTGATAAGTGACCTGGCCGCCGCGATCCACCTGAATGACCGGAATCTCGCCCGGAGCCAGCAGGTGTTCCGCCTTGCCGGCCAAGCCCAGGGTGAATACTGGGGGATGTTCGACCTGCCACAGTTCATCTGGCGTATCCGGGTTACGACCAGCAGTAAACGCCTGCATGGCGGCAAATACCGGGGTGTATTCACAGTGGCCGAGGTGGCGAAACCGGAGCGATTGAGAAGGAGGATTGACCAAAGTTATCGAGCCGCTGCCTGCATATCCCCTTTGGATAGGGAGGTGTGGCGCGTAAGCGCCGGTGTGGTTTGAAAAGGGTGGGGATAAGGAGATATGGCGCGTATGGCGCCGTGGTGGTTTGAAAACGGCGGGTTACAGCACCATCCTGATTTGCGGATGCCCGCTGAGGTCGCAGTAGATAGCGTCCAACTGGGCGCGGTCGCGGGCATGAACGATTACGGTCACTGACTGATAGCGGCCAGCGCTGCTCTCGCGTACCCGCACCAGGTTTTCGTCCAAATCATCGGCATGGCGTAGCACCTGTTCTATCACCAGCGCCCGGAACCCTGGATCGCTTGCGCCCATGACCTTGATCGGAAAATCGCAGGGAAACTGCAACAGTGATTCATCGCTCATGGCAGACGCCTCCTGATGGCCGTCGCATTCAGTTAAAAAGAGAATGGAAGAACAGCAGAATCGAATCAAGCAGCCGCCCGAACCAGCCGCTTTCCGGCACGTCTTGCAGGGCGACCAGCGGAGTTCTGCTTACTTCCTGATCGCCCAGCTTGACCACTATTTCCCCGAACGACTGATCCTTCTGCGCGGGCGCGATGATGGCGGGCTGCACCGTGGTAGTGATATTGATTTGTGGCGCCTGGCCTTTGGGCACGGTCACATAAAGCGGCCGGGTCACGCCCAGCGGCAACTCGCTGGACTGGCCTTTCCAGATGCGGGCAGTAACGATGGGCGTGCTGGCTTCGTGCAGCTTGCGGCTCTCAAAAAAGCTGAAACCATAATTCAGCAACGCCTGGGTAGCCTGAAAGCGTTCCTTTTCCTTGACCGCGCCCAGCACCACGCTGATCAATCGGGTCTCATTGCGCTTGGCCGACGACACCAGACAGTAACCCGCCGATTCGGTGTGTCCGGTCTTGACCCCATCCACTGAAGAATCGGTCAGCAACAGCCGATTGCGATTCTGCTGCTCGATGTTGTTGTACTTGAAGCTGCGCACTGCATAGCGGGCGTAGTGATCGGGGAAATTCTGGATCAGCGCACGAGTCAGGAGGGCGATGTCACGGGCGGACATATAGTGGTTGGCGTCGGGCATGCCTGGCGCGTTGGTGAAATGGCTGTTTTTCATCCCCAGCCGTTCCGCCTCCTGATTCATCAGCTTGGCGAAGGTTTCCTCGGAACCGGCGACATGCTCGGCCAGCGCTACCGTAGCGTCATTGCCGGATTGAACCACCATACCCATCAGCAGATCTTCCACCGACACCTGGGAGCCAATCTTGACGAACATCTTTGAGCCTTGGGTGCGCCAAGCTTTCTCGCTGATAGTCACGGGATCGCTCAAATGAATCTTTTCTGTTTTCAGCGCCTTGTAAACGACATAAGCGGTCATCAGCTTGGTGATGCTGGCCGGTTCCATCCGCTCGTCACCCTTCATATCCGCCAGAATGTTGCTGCTCTGGTAATCCATCAGCACATAACCGCGCACCGGCACTTGCGGCGGCGGCGGAACAGGTTCGGCTCTTGCGATGATCCCGCTCAGCGCCAGCAGGACAAACGCGAGCAGCGGTAAGAAAAGAGTGCGGTTCAGGGTTGGCTGCGGCATGTCGCGATATTCTTCCAAGGATGCAAATGGTTACGGGTGATTCTAGCCAGAAATCCCGCCCAAAAACAAACCGCCTCGCCGGGGAATAACGACAAGGCGGTTGCGGATTACGGCCACCAGGGCGATCAGCGACCGGCTTAATCCGCCACGATGCGCGAACGGCTGGTTCGCAGACCGGCCAGCCGTAATGTGGTCTGCTGCGACGGATTAGCGTTGCGCGATGGTGGGGCGATGGCCGCCGCCGCTGGTTGCAACCGGCTTACCGGGCTTGTCCGCCTTGATCGCCACAGCATTACGCTCCTGCCGGACATCACTCCGTCCAGCGATTTTTTGCCTCGCGTCAGGCTTGTTGTTCTTGCTGGCGGTCGTTACCGGCGCGAGCCGATTTGCTGCAGTCGCCTGGCCTTTCGGGGTCGGCGCCGCCGAAGCCAGCCGCAATGCTGCCGGACGCGCCGGACTCTGGACAGAAGTCGTGTTAGCCCTTGATTTGGCCCTGCGACCTTCCGGGTTGTCGTCTTCGGCGCATTGCGATCCACAGGGGCCTGCGCCAAAAGCAACGACGCCCTGGCTTGCGCCTTTCTGGCTTTTTCGCGTTCGATCCGCGCCAGAACCTGCGCAGGCGGCTTGCCCGGAGCCTGCGCCGAAGGCCGGGCGGGAGTAGCCCTGGCGAACTGAATGGCCGCCGGTTTGATCACCGGTTCTGGGCGATTCTGGCGGCTGGCCAGCAATTCGCGCTGTTCGGCGCGCCGGGCGGCCAGCTTTGGTAGAAACTGGAACGGAGCCAGCGCCACGATTTCGACCCGGGCGGTGCCCTGCTCCAGCATCCCCAGCCGGTCAGCGGCGGCATACGACAAATCAATCGCCCGTTCGCCAATAAAAGGCCCGCGATCAGTCACCTTGACCACAATCTGGCGACCATTTTCCAGATTGGTCACTTGCACATAAGTGGGAAGCGGCAGGCTTTTGTGCGCAGCGGTCAACTCGAACATATTAAACAGCGGGCCGCTGGAGGTTTTGCGACCATGAAATTCCCAGCCATACCACGAGGCCGTGCCCTCTTCGCGATAACCTTCGCTGGTTTCCTGAACCCGGTAGCGTCGGCCAAATACGACATAGGTATCGGGATTGCCGGAGCGACTGGGCGGTTCCACTTTAGGAATGGGTTCATCGCTGTTGGCGGACGTATCGGAGAAAGTGATCGGCGGTGGATTCGCCGACTGCGGGTGGTCGGGAATAGTGCTGCAACCGGCGAGCGCACCCGCCAATGACACCCAGGCCAACGCATGGCTCCAAGAAGATTTCGCCATAAAAAACAACCTCCCTTCCACCGAGTGGCCTGCTGAAGGCGTGCCTGTTCGGTGCAATTTTTGTGGATTTTCAGGATGACTCAGTCGCTGCTCGCACGAGCAAGGCGATGAAGGCGAGTCAAGCGAACCGGCGTAAGGCCGACAGAGGATTGAGCAGATCGCTCGCGAATTTCCTGGCTGAGCTGATACACCGCCAAGGCGTACAGCACACTGCGGTTGTAGCGGGTGATGACGTAAAAGTTATCGAACCCCAGCCAGTACTCCGGGTTGTCGCGTCCCTGCAACTCCAGCAACATCGCGGTTTGCGCCGCGCTGACCGGCGCTTGGGGAATCACTCCCTGACTGCGCAAGCTGGCGATGCTGGATTGAGGCGGCTTGAGTTGACTGCTGACCAAACTGGGCCAGGTCGAGCCGCTCACCGATGCGGGCGTAGCGACCGGTTGTCCGCTGCGCCAGCCATTTTTATTGAAATAGTTGGCGACGCTGCCGATAGCGTCACGCGGATTGCGCCACAGATCGCGGTGACCATCGCTGTCGAAGTCCACCGCAAACGACAGGAAGCTGCTGGGCATGAACTGCCCCAGTCCCATCGCGCCAGCATAGGAACCGCGCAGACTGAGCGGATCAATGCCTTCAGCGCGGGTCAGCAGCAGATAGTTTTCCAGTTCCTTGCGGAAGTAGGCGGCGCGGCGCGGATAGCCAAACGCCAGAGTGGACAAGGCTTCCAGCACCCGGTGCTTGCCCATGTTGCCGCCGTACTGGGTTTCCACCCCGATGATGGCGACTACGATTTCCGGCGGGACGCCATAGGTCTGTTCGGCTTGCGCCAGCGCCGCAGCGTTGGCTCGCCAGAACTCGACGCCGCCCTGAATCCGCTTGGCGTTGACGAAAATCTCGCGGTAGGCAAACCACGGCTTAGCCTCGGCGGGCCGGGACATGGCGGCGATGATGTCAGGCTTGGCATAGGCTTGGCTGAATGCCGCCTGCAACTGCGCTGGATTGAACCGATGGCGGGTCACCATTCACGGATGAATGCCTGAACTGCGGCCTGCCTGGCCAGCGGCTGGTCGGCTTTCAAGGCTGATGCGGTGATAACGGCAGCGTCGGATTCGGCGGGCGGAGCCGCCAGATCGGGGGTGACCGGGGTTTCCGGGGTGGATCGAAGAGAAGCCGGCGTAGCGCAGGCGCTTAATAACAGTGTGGTGATGCCAAGTAGATACAGGCTCTTCACGCGCTCGTCTCGTCGTTATCCTGGAGCGATTATTGCGTCAGGATGGGGCGGTTTCAAAATGAAATGATCCACGGAACAAATTCCGCCGCATCGCTATCTTCACATCATCGTGATGTTGCAGCGATTATCTCGTCGGAGTCCGGCGGTGCGAATGAATGCTCATCAACACGCCGAAGCCCGCCATGATCGTCACCAGCGAGGTTCCACCATAACTGAACAGCGGCAGCGGCAATCCCACCACCGGCAACAGGCCGGAAACCATTCCGGAATTTACGAAAGCATAGAGGAAAAAAATTAAAGTGAGACTACCGGCCAGCAAACGGGTGTAAGTATCCGGGGCGTTAGTCGCCAGATACAGGCAGCGGGCGATGATGAAAAAGTACAACGCCAGCAGCAGGCAAGCGCCGACCAGACCAAACTCCTCGCCGAACGCGGCAAAGATGAAGTCGGTAGAGCCTTCCGGCAGAAAATCCAGATGCGACTGTGTGCCATTTAGCCAGCCCTTGCCATAAATGCCGCCAGAGCCAATCGCGATTTTCGACTGGATAATGTGATAGCCAGTGCCTAAAGGATCGGTTTCCGGGTTGAGAAAGGTGAGCACCCGCTGGCGCTGGTAGTCGTGCATGACAAAGGTCCAGAACAGGGGAATGGCGGCGGCCAGAGCGCCGACCAAGCCGATCATGATGATCCAGCTCAGTCCGCCCAGAAACAGCACGGAAGCGCCGGCGCAGCCGACGACCAGCGCCGTGCCCAAATCCGGCTGGCGGGCGATCAACACAAAGGGAACGACGGTAATCAATGCTCCGCCCAGCAAATGCCACCAGCGCGGCGGCAACGGTTTGTCGGCAAAAAACCAGGCCATCATCATTGGCACCGCCACTTTCATGATTTCTGACGGTTGAAATCGCACCACTCCCAAATCCAGCCAGCGCCGGGCGCCCTTGGACACATCGCCAAAGACCATCACCGCCAGCAGCAGCAGGATTCCCGCCAGATAAATCCACGGCGACCAGAAGCGGAAATAATGCGGTGGGGTTTGCGCCAGAGCGATCATGATGACAAAGCCCAGACCCAGCCGCATGGCCTGGCCGATCACCAGATTCAAATCACGCTGGCCGGCGCTGTACAGCACGATCAGACCTATTCCTGACACCGCCAGCAACCCCAGCAGCAAAGGCAGGTCCAAGCGAATCAGCTTGAGAAATTTTTCGCCTTCATTCGGTTCCATGCTGCTCCGTCTCCGGGGCAGGAGTGATCCCGACGGTGATGGAATCGTCATATTTGTTCAGCAGCCAGGCGTCCATCACCTTGCGGGCCAGCGGGGCAGCGGTGGAACTGCCTCCGCCGCCATGTTCGGCGATCACGGCTACGGCGATGCGTGGCTCCTCAATCGGAGCGAAGGCAATAAACAGCGCGTGGTCCCACAAATGCCGGGGCAGATTCTTGGCGTTATAGCGTTGATTCTGGCCCAAAGTGAACACTTGGGCCGTGCCGGTTTTACCGGCGATCCGGTATTTGGCGCCGATGCCGATCCGGTTGGCGGTGCCGCCTTCCACCACATGAATCATACCCGCGATGATCGTATCCCAGTAGCGCGGATTTTTGACCGCCACCGGCGGCAACGGGCGCGGCGCTTCCAGGGTTTTAATCCGAGTGCCGGGGTCTTCGGTGCTATGTAGCACTCGTGGTGCAAAGTTCTTCCCCTGTTGGGCGATGATTGCCACCGCATGGGCCAGTTGCAGCGGCGTTGTCAGAAAATAACCCTGACCGATGCCAACGCTGAGGGTGTCGCCGGCGAACCACGGCTGTTTGTAAACCTTGCGCTTCCAGCTTTGCGAGGGCAGCAATGCCCCTTTTTCACCGGGCAGATCAATCCCGGTCAGCCGTCCGAGACTGAACCGATCCAGAAATTCGTTGAGGCGATCAATGCCCAGATTAAAGGCCAGATCATAGAAGTACACATCACAGGATTGGGCGATGGCGCGATCCATGTCCACGCTGCCGTGACCACCGCGCTTCCAGTCGCGAAAGCGGTGGCTTGATCCCGGCAAGCGGTAGAAGCCGGGACAAAACACCCCACCGTAGCGATTCACCACGCCGTATTCCAGCCCGGCCAGCGCCATCAGGGGCTTGATAGTGGAGCCGGGCGGGTAGACCCCGCGCAGGCGCGATTGAGCAAGGGCCGATCCTTGGAGGTGTTGAGGGCGCGGTAGGAGGCGAAGTCAATCCCGTTGACGAAGGGATTCGGGTCATACGTCGGCTGGCTGGCCAGCGCCAGCACTTCGCCATTGCGCGGATCGAGGGCGACAATCGCGCCGTTATAGCTTTCGAGCAGTTTTTCCGCCACCGCCTGCAAGCGAATATCAATGCTGAGATAGATATGCTGGCCTGGAGTAGGCGGAGTGCGGCTCAGGATTCGCAGCGGTCGGCCATCGGCGTTGGTTTCGACCTGCTGATAACCGGTGCGTCCGCGCAGCACCGCCTCATAGGATCGCTCGACCCCGGTCTTGCCGATATGGGTGCTGCCACTGTACTGGCCGGGATCAATCCGCCGCAGCTCGCTCTCGTCAATCCGGCCCACATAGCCAATGGCGTGAACCGCCAGCGGCCCCAAGGGATAGCGCCGGGTGAGATCGGCTTTGATGTCCACTCCGGGCAACTGGTACAGATCAATCGCCAGCCGGGCGATTTCTTCATCGGTCAACTGCAAGCGCAGCGGCACCCCGGCATAGGGCGGACTGCGCCGGGCCAGCTTGCGGAAACGCTCTATGTCGGCGTCGGTGAGTGTAATCCGCTCGCGCAGACGCGCCAGAGTGTCGTCCAGATTTTTGACCTGTTCGCGGGTGATTTCCAGATGATAGGAGGCCAGATTGTCCGCCAGCAGGACCCCGTTACGATCATAAATAAAGCCGCGAGTCGGCGGCAGCGGCTGCAAGCGGATTCGATTGCTGTCCGCCAGAGTGGTGAATTGCTGATGGTTCAGAACCTGTAGATAGACCAGTCGGCTGGCGACCGCCAGAAAGCCCAGGAAAACTACCAGCAGCACCACCAGCGCCCGCCGAAAAAACAGCTCGCTTTCTGCGACGTTGTCCTTTTCCCGCGTGAGCAATGAAGGAGTGGGGGATGAGCCGAACAGACGCCAGGGTTTCATTGCAAGGCCAGCGGTTCAGGTGATCTGAAAATAGCGGCGGGTATCGCGCAGGATCACGAACAGCAGCGGCCAGGCGGCCATTCCGCCTACTGCTGGAGCCAGATACCAGCCATCGCGGGGCGGATAGCCGATCACGCCGCTGATCCAGAACACCAGCACCTGTTCGATCAGCAGGAATGAAAAAATGCTGAACGCTTGCCGCCACGGCGAAAATACCCGAATGCGCCGGTAGGTCTGCAAGGTCAAATAAGCGACGACCGCAAAGGCCAGGGCATGTTGCCCCAGCAAGGCGCCGCGTCCGGCGTCCACCAGCAGCCCCACCAGCCAGCCCACGCTGATCCCGATCCGGTAGGGCAAGGCCATGCACCAGTAAATCAGCACCATCGCCACCCAGTCCGGCCAGAATCGGCCCAGCCAGCCGGATAAAGGCGCGCCGGCCAGCAGAAAGGCCAGCAAAAAGCTTAGAGTAATGATTCCGCTTCCGGCAGGACGAACCAGATTCATGGCGGAGTCGCCGGGTGAGCGGTTGGCGACGGCGCAGCCGTCGGCTCGTGTTCCAGCAACATGACTTCGCGGATGCGATCCAACTGGGCCGCTGGCCGCGCTATGATGTGGGCGAACGGGCTGCCGGGATCAAACTCAACCTTGGTGACGGCGCCGACCGGGTATCCGCGTGGAAAGCGCCCGCCCAGACCGGACGTCACCAGTAAATCGCCCACTCTGACATCGCCGTTGTTAGGGATATGGCGCAATTCCAGCTCCTGAAACTGGCCGGTGCCCAGCGCCAGTGTGCGCGCTCCGGTGCGGTCAATCTGGATCGGCAGCGCATGGTTGGGGTCAGTGATCAAAATCACCGTGGAGGTCAGGGGATCGGCGCGGACGATTTGTCCAATGACGCCTTGCTGGTCAATCACCGGCTGGCCGATGTTAATGCCGTGCCGACGGCCGCGATTGAGCAGGATGTGATGGCGGTACGGATCGAAATCCACCGCCAGCAGTTCGGCGATCAGCATCCGTTCCGGGGCGTTGACCGCTGATTCCAGCAGCGAACGCAAGCGACGGTTCTCGGCTTCCAGTGTGGTCAGCTTTTGCAACTGGGCGTTGAGGAACACCTGTTTTTCCCGCAGGCGGGCGTTTTCTTCCAGCAGGGCCGTGCGGCCCGCCAGGTTATTGTTCAGCCAGTCGTGGGTATTGCTGGGCAATCGGCTGAGGTAATGCAGCGGGTAAACCACCGTGGAGAGGATGTCGCGCACGCCATCCAGATAATGATAGCGATGGTCTACCGTCATCATGACGATGGACAGCGCCATCCATAGCAGCAGTTGCAGTGTGGCGGTCGGGTCAATGGTGAACAGGTAAGCGACCCGTTTGCTGGGGGTAAGCGGGTCCACTGCGGGCCTATTCGATAGCGAAGGCGTCTATGGCGCGCTCATCCTTGGCGATCAGCTCCAATACGCGACCGCCTCCCCGCGCCACGCAGGTCAGTGGGTCTTCGGCGATAATCACGTTCAGGCCGGTTTCCTCGGTCAGCAGTTTGTCCATGTCGCGCATCAGCGCGCCGCCGCCGGTCAACACAATCCCGCGATCCGCAACGTCGGCGGCCAGTTCGGGCGGAGTCGCCTCCAGCGCCATTTTGACCGCGCTGACGATGCCCGACAGCGGTTCCTGCAAGGCTTCGAGGATTTCGTTGCTGTTCAGAGAGAAACTGCGCGGGACGCCCTCGGCCAGGTTGCGGCCCTTGATTTCGATCTCGCGCACTTCGTTGGTGGGATAGGCGCTGCCGATTTCGTGCTTGATCCGTTCGGCGGTCGGCTCGCCAATCAGCACCCCGAAATTGCGCCGGACATAGTTGATAATGGCTTCATCGAAGCGGTCGCCGCCGATCCGCACTGCGCCGGCGTAAACGATGCCATTGAGCGAGATCACCGCCACTTCGGAGGTGCCGCCGCCGATGTCCAGCACCATCGAGCCACGCGCCTCCTCAACTGGAATACCCGCGCCAATCGCCGCCGCCATCGGTTCGGGGATTAGGTACACCACCCGCGCCCCTGCGCCCATGGCCGATTCACGGATCGCCCGCCGCTCCACCTGGGTCGAGCCACAGGGGACGCTGATCAGAACGCGCGGGCTGGGGTTGAAGAATTTGCGGGCGTGGACCTTGCGGATAAAGTGCTGAAGCATCTTCTCGGTAACGGTAAAGTCGGCGATCACCCCGTCCTTGAGCGGGCGGATGGTGGACAGATTGCCGGGCGTGCGGCCCAGCATCCGCTTGGCTTCGACGCCGACTGCCGCAATGGTGCGGATGCCGCGCACCGGGTCCTGATTGATCGCGACGACTGATGGTTCATTAAGGACGATGCCTCCGCCCCGCACATAAATCAGCGTATTCGCCGTTCCCAGATCAATGGACAGATCGTTGGAGAACCTGCCACGCAACCATTTAAACATGTTGTTGAAAACACCCGGTTGTCAAAAGCGGGCAATGTAGCAAGCAGGGCGATTGGGAGCAAGCCGCCAAATATGCTAGGGTTAGCGGCCTTGTCATCCTGTCATGGAGAATCTGCCCGATGTCATTGGGAACTGCCGAAGTCGCTAAAATCGCTCATCTGGCGCGGCTGGCGATCCGCGAGGAAGATGCGCCAACCTATGCCCGCAACCTGTCCGCCATTCTGGAACTGGTGGCGCAGATGAACGCGGTGGATACCACCGGAGTCGCGCCAATGGCCCATCCGCTGGATGCGGCGCAGCGGTCGCGCCCCGATGAAGTCACCGAACCCAATCAGCGCGCGCGGTTTCAGGCCATTGCGCCCCGGGTTGAGGCTGGCCTGTATCTGGTTCCCAAGGTCATCGAATGAGCAACTCTGACGCCATGCACGAAAAAACCCTTGCCCAACTGAGCGCCGATCTGGCCGCCGGTCATTGCAGCAGCGAAGAACTGACTACGGCGTTTCTACAGCGCATCGAACGCTTTAATCCCGCCTTGAACGCTTTTATCACCGTAACCGCTGAGTCAGCGCTGACCCAGGCCCGCGCCGCTGATGAACAGCGGCGACGCGGCGAAGCTGGCCCGCTGACCGGTATTCCAATCGCGCACAAGGATATTTTCTGCACCGACGGGGTGCGCACCTCCTGCGGTTCGCGAATGCTGGATCGCTTCATCGCGCCCTACAGCGCCACGGCGGTTGAAAAGCTGGCGGCGGCGGGCGCAGTGCTGCTGGGCAAGACCAATATGGACGAGTTTGCAATGGGATCGTCCAACGAAACCAGCTTCTACGGCCCGGTGCGCAATCCCTGGGATATGGACCGGGTGCCGGGCGGTTCCTCTGGCGGATCGGCGGCGGCGCTGGCGGCGCGGCTGACGCCGG
>JAAUTD010000098.1 GCA_012031845.1 Synechococcaceae cyanobacterium SM1_2_3 | reverse complement strand
GTTAATCAATGCCATGAGTGGTTCCAGAGCAATACGGTCATGTATCAAGCGATTTCATCAGTCGGCGGTTGCGGGAATTGACCACACCGGCAACGCCGTCGGCTCGGCTTCGATCAGCCCTCCCGCTGCCTCTGCTGCGCGATCCGGCAGCACCGGTTTCATGCGGGCGCTCAGCGTCATGATCGGCGCTTGCAGCCGGTGATTGTAAATGGCGGCGTATTCCATCACCCGTTGCACATACAGGCGGGTTTCCCGATAGGGAATGGTTTCCACCCACAGGTCAGCGGGCATGGCGGCGCGAGTCGGCAACCATTGGCGAACCTTGTTGGGGCCAGCGTTATAAGCCGCCGTCGCCAGCAGCGGATTGTCCTGTAACTGCGCCAGAATCTGCCGTAAATAATGCGAGCCATAGCGCAGGTTGATTTCTGGCTGCAACAGAATTGCGGCATCTGCGAACGCATCCCGCAAATCCTGGGCGATCTGGCGGCCAGTAGTCGGCATGATCTGCATCAAGCCTAACGCGCCCACCGGCGAGCGGGCGCTGGATCGGAAGCTGCTTTCCTGCCGGATGACGGCGTAAATCCAGGCCGGATCGAGCGCAGCGGCGCGGGCGTTGTTGATGACGCCATCGCGATAAGCCAGCGGAAACCGCAATTCCAGATCATCCCAGTGTTCAGCGCGGGCAATCGTGACAATGGCTTGCGAATGCCAGTCCCAGCGCTGGGCCAGTGCGGCGGCCTGTTGCAACGCCGGGCGATCCAGTTCCTGGGTCGCCTGCCGCCATTCGGCATCGGCCTCCGGTTCCCGACCGAGAATGTACAGCTCCCGCACCCGTTGCAGACCAGGCAAGCGATTGAGCAACCCATCGAGTTCGGTCGCCGCAATCGCCAGCGGCGCGTTATTAAAGTGATAAGGCGTTCCGATCCGATCCGCCGCTAGAAAGCTGTAATAATCGCGCTGGCCGGCAATAGCGCGATACGCGGCCTGAGCGTCTCCGGTTCGGCCCAACGCTTCCAGAGTCCGGCCCCGCCAGTATTGCCAGCGCGGACTGTCCCGCTCCAGCGGCGGCAACTGCTCCAGCCAGCCTAGGGTCGCTGACCAGTTGTTCTCTCGCAAACAGACCCGCACTCGCCATTCCCGCACATCGCGATCTACTGCGCTCTCTGGCACTGCCGCCAGTCGCGCCAAGGCAATGGGGTGATAATCGCTGGCGATCCACAAGGCCAACCAGCGCTCTACTTCGGCCAGTCGTGGCGCCAGTTTTTGATCACGCGCCTTGAGGCTGTCCAAGCGCCGCCAGCGCCGCCAGAATGTCGCGTCGGCCCCAGCGCTTTAACCCATCGCTCACCATCAGCGCACTGCGCGGATCGCTCAGGTCAAGCCGCCTGGTTTCCAGCAGCAGGGGCGGATTACCAACGATAGCTAACCATTGATCGGCCCATTGCTGATCCGCAACGGGCAGGGCGTCGCGCAGGACTTTGGCCAGCCCGGAATTATTCCGATCCAGCGCGAGAGCAAACCGTTGCCATAGCAGTTCTGGCGTGAGACTGCCTTGGGAGCGCCACGCGGCGATCACCGGATCGCAGGCATTGGGCAAAGTCGCGCCGCGCAGCCAGATCGCGGCGAAGTCTCGCAGCGCCGGTTCAGTTTGTTGCGTATTTAACAGGGCTTGTCGCCGCCAGCAGTCCAGTTCGGCATCCTGAGTCGGAATGGCGTCGCGCAGATACTCATCCCAGCGTTTGGCGCCGGCCAGTTGGCGCAGCCAGACCCCGCGCAGGCGGTCGGCCAGCGGCGAATCAGCATAGGTTTGGAGAAACTCGCGGACTTCAGCGGCGGGCAGTTCCGTCAGACGGCGGGAAAGTTCCTGATAACGCAAATAGGGGTAAAGCGGGTAGGCGCGCAGCGCAGAGGTATCCACCGCTACGCCATTACGCAAGGCATGATCGGCGACCTGAAACGCTTCGCGCCTGGCCGGAAGCGATTCGGTTGCGCTGACATCGCCGCCGATGCCGACCATCAGCATCGCAACCAGTATCATGATTAACCAGCGGCGTAACGGGTGCGGTTGAGAATCCGGTGCGGTTCCAGCTTGATTCAGATAACGCGCACCGCGTCGGCCATGAGGCGGATTCATGCGCCAAAGGCTCGATTATTTGTCGTTGCCCGCAAAAAAAGTATTTCCTGCTGGCGCAACGATGCGAGTGGTCTGATTAAATTTCACCACGGGCCGACTGACGCCGGTACTGCTGTTGCCGACGATCACCCGGTCGCTGGTGGGCCGCAGATAGGTGCGTGGGAGTGGAGCCGAAGCGGAGGAAGCAGGAACATTGGTCAGGCTGGCTGGACGATTGCCGCTGCGCGGGGTAATCACTACGACGCCGGGACTGCGCGGGTAGACGCTTCTGTTGCCGATTGCCGGTGATTGGGCGGCGGCGTTGTAGGCCACCGTATTGTAGGCGGCGTTGTATGGATTGCCTGCTCGATGTTGCTGGTAATAGCCCATCACCCGGACGACATAGGTCTGGGTTTCCTGATAGGGCGGAATCTGATTGCCGTACTTCTGCACCGCGCCCTCGCCAGCGTTATAGGCGGCGACCGCCAGCCGGGGATCGTTGAACTTGTCGAGCAGCCAGCGCAGATAGCGAGCGCCGCCGTTCATATTGGCCATCGGATCATAAGGATTGGCGACGCCGAAGCGTTCAGCGGTGCCCGGCATCAGTTGCATCAGGCCCATTGCGCCCTTGGGCGAAACGGCCCACGGGTTATAGCCGGATTCCGCGCTGATCACCGCGTGCATCAGCGCCGAGTCGAGGCCATGCTGATTGGCGATGCGGTTAATGTCCGGGGTAAAACGCTGCCGGTTGGCTTCATTGACCCGTGATAGCCGGGTGCGACCAGCGGGTGGGGTATAGCTGCGCGGCATCTGCGCCGCGCCGCCAGGGTTGTATAGATTGCTGGGGGCGAAGCTGGAAGCCGATTGGGCTGCTTGTTTGCTATAAGCCGGGGTGCGCATCACCAGCTTGTAGCGCGGATCGTTAGGGACGTTGCTCAGATGCCGCACCCCATTGCTGTCCACAAACGCATAAATGTCGGCCTGAACGGGCCCGGAAAGTAACGCTAAAACCGCCGGGACCAGACCGGCCAATAACCGCCGCTTCATCAGGTTCTCCTTGGGGTTCTCAAGGGCTGGAGGGTATGGATGACGGCCAGGCGACCGCCTTGAATGCAAGTGAGAGAGTCAAGCGTCTATCGGTTAACCTCATTAAGATTAGCATAAACCGCTCGCTAACAACCCGCCTGCTGGTTGGCTTGACTCATTAAGGCTTGGCATGAACGAGGATACTGATGTTTAGAACCGCCGAATTACAGCGCAAACTGCCCAAAGAAGACTATCACCAGCAGGTTCCCCACCTGCGGCAGGAATTATTGATGATGCAGATGGAGCTGCGGCAAGCCGGGTTTCCGGTCATCGTGGTGTTCGCTGGCGTGGATGGCGCGGGCAAAAGCGAAACCGTCAACAAGTTGCATGAATGGATGGATTCGCGCTGGCTGATCACCCGCGCTTTTGGCGACCCCTCCGATGAAGAGCGCGACCGGCCCGAATACTGGCGGTTCTGGCGGGAATTGCCGCCGAAGGGCCGCATCGCCCTGTTTCTGAGTTCCTGGTATTCGCTGCCCATTCTCGATCAGGTCTACGGCCACACCAAACTGGCCGAATTTGACAGCCGCCTGGAGCGAATCAAGACCTTTGAGCAAACCCTGGCTGACGACGGCGCGCTGATTCTCAAATTCTGGATGCACCTGTCAAAAGACGCCCAGAAAGATCGCTTGCGCAAGCTGGAAAAGAATCCGCTGCTGCACTGGCAGATTTCCAAACGCGACTGGCGGCACTGGGAGATGTATGACGAATTTGTCGCCGCCGCCGAGCGCACCCTGATGAAAACCGGCACCGGCCTGGCGTCGTGGAAAATTGTTGAGGGCTATGATGAGCGGTATCGCAGCGTCACCGTGGCGACGACCATTCGCGACGCGATCCGGTTTCGGCTCGATGAGGTCAAGGCGCGGCGCTCCAGCGGCGATAAGCCGGTTGCTGCGGTGGAAACGCCGCCCACTGTTGCCGAACCGGTCGCCATAGCGCCAGTCACCGTGCTGTCGCATCTGGACATGAGCAAAGCCTTGGCCAAGGACGACTACGAAGCCCAGTTGAAGCTGTATCAGGCCAAGCTGAATCAGTTGCAGCGCGTCGCCCGCGACCGCAAGGCATCCACCCTGCTGGTGTTCGAAGGTTGGGATGCTGCCGGCAAAGGCGGCAGCATCCGCCGCATCACCGCCGCGCTGGACGCCCGCGATTATCAGGTGATTCAAATCGCCGCGCCGACGGATGAAGAGGCGGCGCATAATTATTTATGGCGGTTCTGGCGGCATTTGCCCCGCGCCGGTCATGTCACCATCTATGATCGAAGCTGGTATGGACGGGTGCTGGTGGAGCGGATCGAAGGCTTCGCCCAGCCCCGCGAATGGCAGCGGGCCTATGCCGAGATCAATGATTTCGAGGCGCAGTTGGTGGAAAGCGGGATTGTGCTGTTGAAGTTCTGGCTGCATATCACTCCGGAAGAGCAGTTGCGGCGTCAGGAACGCGAGCAGACCGCCTACAAGGCGTGGAAACTCACTGACGAGGACTGGCGCAACCGCGACCGCTGGGCGGCCTACGAACTGGCGGTCAACGACATGGTGGAACACACCAGCACCCGCCAGGCCCCGTGGACGCTGATCGAAGCCAACGATAAGCGTCATACCCGCATTAAAATTCTGCGGACGCTGTGCGCGCGGCTGGAAACAGCGCTGGCCAACTGAAGCATAAAAAAACCTGTTCATGGCAGCATCGGCGAACGGGCAAGATGCCCGTTCCACCTCGCCGCGTAAGTGCGCCTTGAAGGAAAAGGGTTAAGGAAACTTGCAATGGATCAAGGAACCCCAGTTGTTCTGAATAAAAAAATTCTGCTTTTATGTATTGTGGCGCTCTTGATAAGCCTTGGTATTGTGAGCGGCGGCTTCTATTGGATGGACCGGATGCAGCGCAATGAAAAAAGCGCAGATGGTCGATCAGTCCAATCTGGCTGTTGACGCCTTCGAGCAATACACGATTCAAATAGTCAACTACGTTGACGCGCTGCTTCACGCAGTGCGGATGGTTTATCTCAACACCCATTCAGTGATTGAGACTAAGCGGTTCATTGACGGGCTGAATTTTGATAAATCCATCGTTGACAATATCTATCTGATTAGCGCCGATAGCGTTGTCATTATTGCTCATGATCAACAGGCCAAGTATCGGGAAGTGCGCGACCGCGAGTATTTCAAATACCATCAATCAGTACCCGCCGACCGGCTGTTTCTATCGGCGGTCGAAACTGGCCGAATTACCTCCAAGTACCACTTCCGCATTACCCGAAGAATCAATAATCCCGATAATTCTTTTGGCGGCATAGTGTTAGCGACCGTTAATCCGCAGTCCTTTGTCCGCTATTACCAGCAACTCAGGATTGGATCACAAAACGTGGCTTCTCTGGTGGGAATTGATGATAAAAAGCTGAGAGCGCGTATTCCAGAACCGGATCCCGACAAGTGGGGGTTGCCTATTGAGTCCCCGTTATGGCGCGCTCTTGAAGCCGCTGAAATTGGCATCTACGAAACCCAGAGTTTTTTTGACAACATTCGCCGCACCTACGCCTACCGCAAAGTCAGCAATCTGCCTCTGGTCATGGTGGTCGGATTTTCTGAGGATGACTTGAAGGATCGGATTACCGGTTCAATACATTGGCTGGTTTTTATTGAAACCATCGTTATCATTTTTATCCTGATCATTGCCATTGCCGTCATCCGCGTATTGGTCAGCCATGAAAAACTTAAGGCGGCCCATCAAAACTTGAATGATCTGTATTTGAAGATTCGCGAGCTGGCGCTATTTGATGCCTTAACCGGATTGCCGAGTCGGACTCTATTCTCTGACCGATTCCAGCAAGCTTTGCAAACTGCTGAGCGCAATAGCGATAGTTGCGCTCTGATGTATATCGATCTGGATGGATTTAAACAGGTCAATGATCGGTATGGGCACGAGGTCGGCGACCATGTATTAAAAGTCGTATCGTCAAGAATGGCGAAAATGGTGCGGTCTGCCGATACGGTTTGTCGTTGGGGCGGAGACGAGTTTCTGATATTGCTGCCACAATCCGGCAGCGCCTGTGAAATCGTTGAAATCGCCGAACGCTTGCTCGCTCTGAGCAGAGAACCCATCCACTTCAGGAATAACGCTTGTCAGGTTTCAGCCAGCATCGGCATCGCCATTTTTCCCGTCCACGGACAAAACCCAGAGATGCTGCAAAATGCCGCTGATGCTGCGATGTATCTCGCTAAAAAGCAGGGCAAGTGTCGGGTAGTTTTGGCGCCGTTCGCCAGTGGTGTCCAAGAAGAAAAGCACCGTTTGCAAGTCGATTAACCGAATCATTCAAAGAAGGCGTAAGTCACCATGACCGAAATGACTGAATCAGCCCACAGCCCTGTCCCGGACGCTGAAGTTCCACCCATCGCCGAAGTTGCCAAAACTGCCGAGTCCCGACCGCGTTCCAGTCGTCACCGGCCTGACGAACGAGTGGTTACCGAAGCCACCGTCGTGGCGGATACTTCGTCCCTGATCAATCCCTATGCCCCGGAATGGTATCTGAACCGCGAATTGACCTGGCTGGCGTTCAATCGGCGGGTGCTGCATGAAGCCCAGGATGAACGCACCCCGCTGTTGGAGCGAGTCAAGTTTCTCGCCATCGTCAGCGCCAATCTGGACGAGTTTTTCATGAAGCGCATCGGCGGCCTCAAGCAGCAGATCGGAGCGCGGGTGCGGGAACTGACGGTGGACGGACGCAGCCCGGAGCAGCAGTTAAGCGAGTGTCTGGCGGTGGTGCGCGATATTGTGGAGCAGCAGCGGGTGCTGGCGTCGCATCTGCATCAGTTGTTGAAAGCGCAAAACATCGTGCTGCGCAGCTATCAGCGGCTGACCGAGACCCAGAAGCAGCAAATGCGGGAGTTTTATCTGTGTAATATCTTCCCGCTGGTGACGCCGCAGACGATGGATCCGGCCCATCCCTTCCCGTTTCTGTCCAATCTGTCGCTCAATCTGCTGGTGACGGTGCGCTACCCCAACGATGAATCCAGCGGACTGGCGCGGATCAAGGTGCCAGTGGGTTCCGGGATTCCGCGTTTCCTCAAAGTGGGCGACGAAGAATTGTATGTGCCGCTGGAAGAAGTGATCGCCCACAATCTCGATCTGCTGTTTCCGGGGATGGAAGTGGACGCCTGCGAACTGTTCCGCGTCACCCGCAACGCTATTGCCGAGCGCGACGAGGATCAGGCCGACGATCTGCTGCTGATGATTGAAACCGAATTGCGCGAGCGCCGGTTCGCGCCCATCGTCCGGCTGGAAGTGGAAAAGCACATGGACCCGCACCATCGCGGGATGCTGGCCGCCGAACTGGGACTGGAAGAAGCCACCGAAGTGTTTGAAGTGGACGGGATGATGGCGCTGCGCGATCTGTTTCAGGTCGTCAGCATCAACCGGCCCGAACTGCATCATCCCTCGCAACACCCGCTCGACCATCCCAAACTCAGCGACAAGAAGCGCAACATTTTTCACATCATCCGCGATCACGGCCCAATTTTGCTGCAACACCCCTACGAGTCGTTTGCTACGTCGGTGGAGCGTTTCGTGCTGGAAGCCAGCGATGATCCCAAGGTGCTGGCGATCAAGATGACGCTGTATCGCACTTCGGCCGATTCCAAAATTATCGAGTACCTGATTGATGCGGCGCAGGAGGGCAAGCAGGTCACGGTGGTGGTGGAGTTGAAGGCGCGTTTTGACGAAGCCGCCAATATCCGCTGGGCCAACCGGCTGGAAGAAGCCGGTATCCATGTCACTTATGGCGTGCTGGGGCTGAAAACGCACAGCAAGGTCATTCTAGTGGTGCGGCGCGATTTCAACGGCCTGCGCCGTTACGCGCACATCGGCACCGGCAACTATCATGCGGGCACCGCCCGGCTTTATTGCGACTTGGGCATCCTGACCTGCGATCCGGCGATTGGCGAAGACCTGACCGAACTGTTCAATTATCTGACCACCGGCTATGTGCCCAAGCGCAACTATCGGAAATTATTGCCCGCGCCGAAAGTGCTGAAACCGGCGCTGCTGGGCAAGATCGAGCGCGAAATCGATCACGCCAAAGCCGGGCAACCGGCGCTAATCCAGTTCAAGATGAATGCGCTGGAAGATAAGGAGATCACAGCGGCGCTGTACCGGGCCTCGCAGGCCGGGGTCAAGGTGGACTTGATCGTGCGCGATACGTGTCGCCTCCGCCCCAGCATCGCCGGACTGTCGGAAAACGTGCGGGTGATCAGCATCGTCGGCCAGTTTCTGGAGCACACCCGGATTTACTATTTCCTCAACGGCGGGGCCGAAGAGTATTTCATCGGCTCGGCTGATTGCATGAAGCGCAATCTGGAAAGCCGGGTCGAGGTGGTTACGCCGGTGGATCATCCCGAATTGCAGCAGGAGTTGCGGCAGATTCTGGATGTGCAGTTCAACGACCGGCGCAGCGCCTGGGATATGCAGCCCGACGGCAGTTATGTACAGCGGATGCCCGGCGAGGGCGATGATCAGCGCGGTTGCCAGCAAATCCTGATCGATCTGGCGGAAAAGCGGCAAAAAGAAGCCCAGCGGTTGAAAAAGCGCAAGCCCAAGGGGATTGCCCGCCGCGCCGTGATTTGAGAGCAGGACTTTCGCTTCGGATTCAAAAACCGTTCGGGGTGAAGCCCTGTCGAACCCCGATTTTTTCCGATGAATGCCCTTCGACCGCTGAGCGTGTCGAAGCGTCAGGGCGAACGGATGGAACGAAAGTCCTGGAGAGGTAGAACGGGCATCCTGCCCGTTGGTGGGTCGGCAGGCTGTCGGTGCCGCGCTTAGGCGTCACATCCCTGTCATATTGGCTGCTTAGCATCGCCGCATCCCCTCCCGCTGCGATTGAACCCGCCATGTTTTTTAATCGTTACAATATCTTACGCACGATTACCGTGGGAATAGCCGCCGCTGTGCTGCTTGGGTCGGCCAGCAGCCGCGCTCAGCCAGCCGATAGCACGGTGATGTTCAGATTTGGGGTGATTAGCGAGCGGCTGGACGATCCCGCTTTCGTCCTCGCCCAATACAGCAAGTTACTGGATGCGCTCAGCGACCGCCTGAAAGCGGCGGGCATTCGGATGGCCCCGCTGGTAATCGCCCGCGACCTGCCGGACATGGCGAACAAACTGACGGCGCAGCAGGTGGACGGATTTCTCGATAGCGTTTTTCCGACGCTGGACCTGGAGCGGCGCACCGGGCTGATGCAACCCGCGCTGGTAGCGTGGCGCAAAGGCCAACGTGAATATCGCAGCGTCATCTTCTCCGCCCGCCAAGGGCCAGTCGCTACGCTGGCTGATTTGCGCGGGCGCACCCTGGTGTTTGAATCGCCCCGCTCGACCTCGGCCCACGCCTTGCCCAAAGCCTTCCTGCGCCAGCAGGGTTTTACCCTGTTCCCCGCTGATCATGCGGCCATTCCGGCTGACGCCATTCGCTATGTATTCGCCGGCGCCGAACTGAATCAAGCCTATTGGGTGTTGCATGGCAAGGGCGACGCCGCCGCCTTCAACGACGGCGACTGGGAACGGTTGCCGCCGCCGCTGCGGGCGCAACTGCGGATCATTGCGCAGACGCCGACTTTATTGCGGATGCTGTTCTCATTCCGGCGCGGCGTGAGCGAAGCCACCCAAACCGCCATAGAAACCGCGCTGGTGGGGATGCACGACGATCCCGCTGGCAGCGAAGCTCTGCTGGCCGCTTCCAATATCTCCAAATTTGAGCGGTTGACCGCCGCCGATAACGACCAACTGGCGGCATGGCGCACGCTGCTGATCGCGGGTGACGGCGATTGATCCTGTCCAGCATCAGCCGGAAATACGCCGCCTATCTGTTGTTGCTGCTCTCTTTGGTGGTGGGCGCGGCGCTCGCCGCCGCCGGTTACATCACCCTGCAAGGGACAACGCGGCTTCAGCGCGATTTGCAGCATTTTATCGCGGCTGATGAATCTGCTCGCCAGAAAGAGGCGCTGCGCGCTACCGCCGTCTATTTGCGCAGCCATTTGTTTAATCCCCTCTACAACCTCGACATTGAGCAACTGCATCGGGAAATTGCTCAGGTGCGGGCCTGGTTGCCGGTGTCTGCTTTTTTGATCAGCGACCGCGCCGGGCGCGTGCTGAGCGACGGCGCCCCAGACAATCGCCTGTACGGCGCGACGCTAACCCTGCCACTGGCGGAACTGGCGCAAGAACCCACCGTCATTCGTCCCGCTTCCGGCGGTCTGGAACTGTTTTTCGCGATCAGCTACGACCCGGTGATTGCCGGTTACGCCTATGTGAAGCTGAATAATTCGGTGCTGGATGCGGTGTTGCAACGGCTGGATACCGTGAGCGATCAGCTATGGCGGGATTATTGGCAGGCGTTGACCCGGCTGGCGCTGATCGCGGCGCTGGCAATCGTCATTGTGGGCAGTTTGCTGGGCTTGCTGCTGTCGCGGGTGCTGGCCCGGCCGCTGGTCGAAATGAGCAAGGCGGCGCAAGCCTATGCCGCCGGGCAATTGGAACAGCAATTGCCGGTTAGTTCGCCGGATGAACTGGGGCAACTGGCCCAGGCGCTCAATACCCTGGCGACCGATCTGCGCGACAGTCAAATCCGACTGGCGCAGGCCCAGCACCATTGCCCAACTGGGTTTCTGGGACTGGCAGCCGAGTTGCCCCCAATTACGCTGGTCGGCAGAGGTCTACCGCCTGTTTGGAATGCAACCGGGAGCATCCGCGCCGACGGTTGATCACATGATCAGTTGCGTGAAAGCGCCAGATCGGGATCAGATTCGCAACTGCTTTACTTCGCCGCTGGATGACGCCAGCTTTCATCTGGAATGCGGGTTGGTCTTGCCCGGCGGCGAAGAACGCACCGTTGTGTTCAAAGGCGAGCGCACGGCGGGCGGTGAATGGGTCGGCACAGTGCAGGACATCACCGAGCGCAAGCAGGCGGAAGATCAACTGGCCTATCTGGCTAATTACGACGCACTGACCGGCCTGCCGAATCGCTATCTGTTTCAGGATCGGCTGGAACATGCGCTACGCCAGGCCAACCGCAGCGGCGAACAACTGGCTCTGCTATTTCTCGATCTGGACCGATTCAAGGCGATCAATGACACCTTCGGTCATGCAGTCGGCGATGAAATGTTGAAACTGGCGGCGCGGCGGCTGCTCAGCGCCGTGCGCACCAGCGACACCGTAGCGCGATTGGGCGGCGATGAATTCACCCTGCTGCTGGAAAACGTCAGCGACAGCGAGGAAGCCGGCAGTGTCGCCCGCAAGGCGCTGGATGCGATGAATCAGCCGTTTGTCCTGGCGGGCGCGAGCTGTGCGTGTCGGTCAGCATCGGCCATTGCCCTCTATCCCGGCGACGCTTCTGACACCGCTACGTTGTTGAAACATGCCGATACCGCGATGTATCAGGCCAAGGAACAGGGCC
>JAAUTD010000004.1 GCA_012031845.1 Synechococcaceae cyanobacterium SM1_2_3 | reverse complement strand
GACGCACAATCTGGAAACGATCACCGGCGATTTTGCATCGCCGGGATGGAGCGCGAGGAGCGGATGCTCACGCGGGCAGCGGTATTGGTGCCGCTGGTGGATCGCCCAGAGGGCTATACCGTGCTGCTGACCCAGCGCACCGCTCATCTGGAGCATCACGCCGGCCAGATCAGCTTTCCCGGCGGTCGCGCTGAGGACGAAGACGCCAGCCCGGTACATACCGCACTGCGCGAGGCTGAGGAGGAAATTGGCCTGCACCGTCGGCATGTGGTTGAAATTGCAGGTTTTCTGGATTTATATCAGACCGTCACCGGTTTTTTGGTAACGCCGGTGGTAGGTTTCGTCGATCCGTCGTTTGTCTTGCGCCTGGATCCGTTTGAAGTGGCTGAAGCCTTCGAGGCGCCGCTGGAGTTCCTGCTCGATCCTAACCATCATGAACAGCGCAGCCTGGTCTACAACGGCCAACAGCGCCGTTACTACGTCATTCCCTATCAGGATCGCAACATCTGGGGCGCAACTGCCGCGATGCTGGTGGATTTCTCTCGACGGCTGGCTGAACACTCCTCCTTATCGCTCTGAATTGGGCGCATCGCTGGCCGCGCCGTGATGATAAACAAACTGCCGTAGCAGGAACTCTTCGTCGCGGGGGCCTAAATCGAAACGCAGGCTGGCCTGTTCAACCGTATTCAGGGTGCAATGCCCCTGTTCAGCCAGCCATTGAAAGGCATGGCGCAGTGATTCGTCTTCGGGAATCAGTGGTTTCAGCATAATGGCATTCCTTTTTTCCGACCGGTTAGCTATAGACCGTTTCTTCCCGGATTTTTCCCTCATTTTCCCCACGGTCTGATACCGCCGCTTCTATAATGATTTCCAGGATTTTAACTGTTGCGGATGAGTGCGCCTCCGCCAAATATGGCAACCCACCGCAAGGATTGTTCTTTATGCGCCAAGTCCTCATTTATTCGGTTGAAGAGGGGTACTGGATGGCTGAATGTCCCAGTTTGCCGGGTTGCGTCAGCCAAGGCCCTTCGCCACAAGACGCGATCTTCAATATCAAACAGGCTATCCAGCTTTATGTTGAAACTTTTGAGAAAGACCACTTGCCGGTTCCTGAAGATCGTTGTGACGCCAAGCTCGTTGTCGTCTAAGAAAGCGGGCGTGGCGCGATGGCGACGACCAGAGAGTTCAGCCGCGATTCAGTCAGGCGGGCTATGTTGGCCAGTGGTTTATAATCCTTCCATTGATTTGAATCCGAACACTGTTTTTTCCAACGAGGTGAACCATGCAATTGATGAAGCAGGCTGGAATGGCAACCGTCGCACTGACAGCGATATTCCTGTTGAGCGGCTGTCCGGCCAGCACGTCCGGCGGCGCCTACAGTCGCAGCCAGGTCCGGGAAATGCAGGAGGTGTACCTGGGCTATATTGAGAATATTCGCCCAGTGCTGATTGAGGGTACTGATAGCGGCGTGGGTGCGGTTAGCGGCGCCGCGCTGGGCGGGCTGGCCGGCAGTAACATCGGCCAGGGCAAGGGTCAGGTCGCCGGGGCGATTGGCGGTGCGGTGATTGGCGGCCTGATAGGGTCCGCGATTGAGGAAGACGCCACCCGCCAGCCGGGCGTCGAGATTACCGTTCGACTGGATAGTGGTCGCCTGATCGCCGTGACCCAGGCCGACGATGAGCCGTTCTATCCCGGCGACCGGGTGCAGGTCCTCACGGGTTACGACGGCACGGCGCGAGTCACCCGCTACTGATTCGCCAGACTCAGGCAACGATGGCGCAGCACGGGCTTCCGGCCCGTGTTTATTGAACCCGGCGAGTGTTTCACACCCGCAGCCCCCGCCACGCGATCCACCAGCCCAACATTCCCAATACCGCCGCCAGATCAAACATGGCCGCTGGCCCCAGTCCCTGCCACAAATAGCCGGCGGCCAGACTGCCTGCCGCGTTGCCCACGCCAAAGCTCAAACTGCTGTACAACGCCTGACCCCGCCCTTGCAGCGATCCGGGGAAAAATTGATGGATCAGGTGAATGGATGCGGCATGAAACACCCCGAAGCTGAAGGCGTGCAAAGTCTGGGCAAACAGCAGAAGGGGCAACTGCTGGGCAAATGGCCGATCAGCAGCCAGCGCAGCGCCGCCAGCGCCAGCGCCGCCAGCATCAACCGGCGCGGACCGAAGCGCGGCAGCAGGCGGTGCATCCACACAAACATCGCCACCTCGACCGTCACTCCCAACCCCCACAGCCAGCCAATGAATTCGCGGGAATAGCCGCCATGTTCCAGATACAGCGAGAAAAACCGTAATAAGGCCCATGAGCGGCCTGATTCAGAAAACAGGCGGTAAAGAAGGCGATCACCGCCGGTCGGCGCAACACCTCAATCAGCGGCGGCGCCGGTTGAGTTTGCAGCGCGGCGGCGCAATCCGGAGCCAGCAGGCTGTTGAGCCACAGGGCGGCGAATAAGCCGAGCATCAGCGCGGGCGCCACGCTAATGCCCCAATCCCGCACCAGATAGCCCGCGCCCACTGCTGCAATTACAAAACCGACCGATCCCCACAGCCGGACTCGACTGTAACGGTGAACCTGTGCACCGAGATGATTCAGGGTGACCGCTTCGAATTGCGGGAGCGCCGCGTTCCAGAAGAAGCTGAACACTAATCCCGCCAGCGCCAGACCCAGATAGGAATTTCCCGCCACATAAACGCCGGAGAAACTCAGCAGGGTCGCCAGACAGGCCCAGCGCACCATCGCATGCGGCGCCCACTGCGATCCGCCGGCCAGCCCCACAGGGTCGGCGCAATCAGCTTGGTGATTTGTGGAATCGCGGTCAGTTCGCCGATGCGGGCTGGCGAAAATCCCAGCGCCTGCAGATACAAGCCCCAGTACGGCAGCAATACGCCTAATGTGGCGAAATAGAACAGGTAGAAGCCGGACAGCCGGGCGTAAAGACCGAGGCTTAACATGGGATGCGCTTAAAATTCAGCATCGCTTGCCGACAAGAGTCAGCGCAACTCCTACAATAGCGTCATTGCATAACAACAAATTAACTGTCATCAGAGAAAAGCCTCATGTCCAAACCTGTCTTCTCACGTCGCGAGTTTCTGCGGCTGTCCAGCTTCGCTACCTTGAGCGCCACCATGACGGCTTGCGCCGGTTATCCGGCGACCGACGAATCCGGGATGCCGCCGCAAATCCCCAAAACCCCGGATGGCGCATCCTCAGCGGTGGTCGCGGAATCCCGCCACAGTCCCGCTGAAGGCCCCATCACCTCGCCCCAACACGCCTTGCAACGGCTGATGGATGGCAACCAGCGCTTTGTCGCCAACCGCCTGAACGACCCGAACCGCTCGCCGCAGCGGCGCACTGCCCTGGCTCAGTCGCAACAGCCGTTCGCCACCATTCTCGGTTGTGTGGATTCGCGAGTGCCGCCCGAACTGGTTTTCGACCGGGGTCTGGGCGATCTGTTTGTGATCCGCACCGCCGGTCAGGTGGTTGATGAAGCTGTGCTGGGCAGCATTGAGTTTGGCAGCTTTGAGCTGAAATTCCGCTGATCATGGTGCTGGGGCATGAACGCTGCGGCGCGATCAAGGCCAGCATTGAGGCGCTGGAACACGAAGGCAAGCCGAGGAAGCATGGCAAGAGCGAGCAGGGCGAACATGGCCCATTGCCGGGTGAAATCGGCTATCTGGTCAAAAATCTGAAACCGGCGATTGATAAGGCGCATTCCTGGGGGATGGGCGATCTGGCGGAAAACGCCATGCGCGCCAATGTTTCAATGGTCGTGCAACGGCTGAAAAAATCGCCCGTGCTGGCCGCCGCCGAAGAGAGCGGACGCCTGAAAATCGTCGGAGGCCGCTACGATCTGGACAGCGGCGCGGTGGACCTGCTGTTCAGTTGACGCCGGGCGCTCAGATTTGCCCGGTTGCGCCCGGAATGATTGGCGTATCCGTATGTACATCCAGATTCTGGGCGCGATGACGCAAGGCGTGATCGATCAGCACCAGCGCCAGCATCGCCTCGCCAATCGGCGTAGCGCGGATGCCGACACAGGGATCATGGCGGCCCTTGGTCACTACTTCGACCGGATCGCCCTGCGCGTTAATCGTGCGTCCCGGCAGGCGAATGCTGGACGTGGGCTTCAGCGCCATGCTGGCGATAATGTCCTGGCCGGTGGAAATACCGCCCAGAATGCCACCCGCGTTATTGCTTAGGAAACCGTCCGGGCTGAGTTCATCGCGATGCTCGGTGCCGCGCTGTTCGACGCTGGCGAAACCGGCGCCAATCTCGACGCCCTTGACCGCGTTGATGCTCATCAGGGCATGAGCGATGTCGGCGTCCAGCCGGTCGAACACCGGCTCGCCCCAGCCGACCGGGACGCCGCTGGCGATGATCGTCACTCGCGCCCCAATGGAATCGCCGGATTTGCGCAGCGCGTCCATGAACTGCTCCAGTTCGGCCACCTGATCCGGATCGGGGCAGAAAAACGGGTTGTTATCTACTTCTTCCCAAACCACCTTGGTCGGCTGAATCGGGCCAAGTTGGGCCAGATAGCCGCGAATCCGCACCCCGTAGCGTTCCCGCAGATATTTTTTGGCAATCGCGCCCGCCGCCACTCGCATCGCCGTTTCCCGCGCCGAGGAGCGCCCGCCGCCGCGATAATCGCGCAAGCCGTATTTATGATGATAGGTGTAATCGGCGTGACCCGGCCGGAACCGATCCATCAGTTCGCTGTAATCCTTGGATTTCTGATCCATGTTTTCGATCAGCAGTCCAATCGGCGCGCCGGTGGTGCGCCCTTCAAAGACCCCGGACAGAATGCGCACTTCATCCGGCTCGCGGCGCGGGCTGACATGGCGACTCTTTCCCGGTCGGCGGCGGTCTAAATCATGCTGCAAATCCGCTTCGGTCAACGCCAGTCCCGGCGGACAGCCGTCCACAATTGCGCCCAGCGCGGGACCGTGGCTTTCGCCAAAGGTGGTGACGGTGAACAGCTTGCCAAAGGTGTTGCCGGACATGCGAAAACACTCCTGCACTGAGAAAATGGCACTGAGAACATGGCGCATGGCGCGGTCAGTGATGATATGGAAGGCACGGCAATTGCTAGAGGTGACTTTGACCGCTTTTGCCGGAATTCTGGCTATTCCTTACACTTGGTCGCTTTATCATACCGCGCCCAGTCGGCTGGGTTCATATCTACGCATAACCCACGCGGCGCGCCCCCGTAGCAACAGGACTTGAACATGCACATTCCAGGCTATCAGATTGAGCGCGAACTCGGCCAAGGCGGCATGGCGATTGTCTATCTCGCCTTGCAGGAGTCGCTGCATCGTCATGTCGCGCTGAAAATCATCAAGCCGGTTCTGACCACTGATGAAGAATTCGCCCAGCGTTTCCTGCGGGAAGGCCGGATCATCGCCCAGCTCAGCGATCCGCATATCGTCACGGTCTACGACATCGCCTCTTACGAGGGCATTTATTATCTGTCGATGGAGTATTTGCCCGGCGGCACCCTGCAACAGCGCATCCGCAATGGCCTGCCGCTGAAACAGGCGCTTACGGTGGCCCGCTCCATCGCCGAAGCCCTGCACTACGCGCACCATCGCGGCATTATTCATCGCGACATCAAGCCGCAAAATATCCTGTTCCGTGAAAACGGCAGCCCGGTGCTGACCGACTTTGGCATCGCCAAAACTCTGGGCAGCACCACCCGGATGACCCGCACCGGCTTGTCCATCGGCACTCCGCGCTACATGAGTCCAGAACAGATTCGCGGCCAGGACGTAGACGCCCGCGCTGATCTGTACAGCTTCGGTGTGCTGTTTTACGAGATGCTCACCGGCGATGTGCCGTATAACGCCAACGACAGCTTTGCATTGGCGATGATGCACGTCACTTCACCGATTCCAGAACTCCCGCCGGAATTGCGCCGGTTCCAACCGCTGCTCAACAAGCTGCTCGATAAAGACCCCAATCAACGTTTCCAGAGCGGTCAGGAGATTGTCGCCGCGCTGGACCACCCGGAGTCAGTCCCGCTCCGCTCGCCCAAACCCGTCGATCACGGACGCGGAAGTTCACCGGGCCGGGTCTGGAAAGCAGGCGCGGCGGCGTTGCTGGCGGGCGCGGCGCTGGCCGGTGGCTACTGGTTCTGGGCGCTGCAAGAATCGCCGACCCTGCCGCGGGTAGCCACGCTCACGCCACCGTCGGCCCCAAATGTCCAGCAGCAAGCTCAGGCGGATCAACAGTTGCGTCAGGCCCGGCAGCGCCAGCAGGACGGTGCGCTGGAAGACAGCCTGATTGTGGTCGAGCAGGGGTTGCAACTCGTCCCCAATCATCCTGAGTTGCTGGCGCTGCGCGATCAGCTAAATCGGCAAATCGCTGATGCGCTCACCCAGAAAATCTGGGAAGAACAGCGGCAACAGGCCAAAATGCAGGCTGATCAATTTCTGGAACAGGCCCAACGCGCCCAGCAGGAAGGCGCACTGGAACGAAGTCTGCTGCATATTGAGCAAGGCTTGCAGACTTTGCCCAGTCATCCCGGCCTGCTCGCACTGAAGCAGGAGGTTCAAGCCCTGCTGGCCGACCGCCAAAGCGAAACCGAGCGGGTGCGCCAGCAGGCCGCCGCCGAAGAACAGCGCAAAACCGAGCTGGCCCGCTTGCAAACTGAAGCGGAACAGCGTCGCCGGAAAGCGGATGAACTGTTGGCGCGGGCCTTGGACGCCCAGCGCAACCGCTCCTATGAAACCAGTTTGCTGCATGTCGAACAAGGCTTGCAGCAGGCTCCCGATCATTCCCGGCTGCTGGCGCTGCGCGACGAGGTGCGTCGGCAATTGCGCGATGCCCGCACTCCGCCGCCAGCAGTTCAGCCAACCACGGAACCGGCTGACCCGATGGCTGCCCTGTTGCGGGAATGCAGCCGCCATCTGCAAGCCAATCGGCTGACTTCGGGCAAGGGCGGCAATGCGGCCGACTGCTATGGCAAGGCGCTCAAACGCGATCCTGGCAATGCCGAAGCACGGGCCGGGCTGAATCAGATTGTGGATCGCTACGCTGATCTGGCGACGAAAGCGGTGGGGCGCGGCGACGCCAAGGCCACGAGAAGCGCCATCGGCCAGATGGAAAAGTTGAACCGCAGCGATCCGCGGATTGCCGACTTGCGCCAACAACTGGCTCAGGCGCAAACCCCGGCCAAACCCGCCGCGCCGCCCCCCTCGCCGATCCCGGACGAACCGGAAGTCGCCTTGCCGCCCATCCGCATTGACCCGGACATGGCAGCCAAACCCAAGCTTGATTTGGTTTCGATTCCCCAGGAGCCGGATCGCCCGAACGGCGCACAAACCCGGGTCATCGCCCAGACGCCGCAAGTTCAGTTATCGAAAACCGAAACCAGAGACAGCGCCAGTATGCAGGTGACGGTAGCGCCACAAGGTTTATTGGGCGACAAGACCGAAAAACCACCGTCCAATTTGCCGGCGCAACTGGCGGTGGACGCCAACGTGGACGAGGCCGAGATTTTTATTAATGGCCGTAAAGCAGGCACGACGCCAATGGTGATCGAGATGCGGCCCGGCGCCTACAAGGTGCGAGTTCGCCGGGAAGGCTATGCCGACTGGAACGGACAGGTGAATCTGGATGCGGGCGATGAAAGCACTCTATCGGCAGTTTTAGCCAAAAAGCTGGATGTTGCTGTCGCCAAGCCGACTACGCCATCTGCCTCAAAACCGGAGCCGGAGCCAGAGCCGGAGCCAGAAGCAAAGCCAGAACCGGAACCAAAGCCAGAGACGAAGGCTACCCCATCGGGCCAGTCCTCTAACTGCCTGCGCGGCAATTGCGAAAACGGCCAGGGCACATACCGCTATCCCGACGGCAGCGAATACACCGGCCAATTTCGTAACGCCAAGATGCACGGCGAAGGCACGTATACGTATGCGGGCCGTGGCGAAAAATATACCGGCGAATGGCGCAATGGTGTGATCAACGGCCAAGGGACTTATTTCTATCGCAGCGGCAATCGTTACGATGGCGGCTGGCGCAATGGCAAAAAGCATGGCCAAGGCACTTTTCTATACGCGGATCGGGGGGAGAAATACGTCGGCAGCTTTGCCAACGATCAGCCTAATGGCCAAGGCGTTTATTACTACGGTGGTGGCGACCGCTACGAAGGCGAATGGCGCAATGGACGCAAGAACGGTCAGGGCGTTATGTATGAAGGCGGCCTGAAAATTGTAGGTGAATGGCAGAACGATCAGAAAGTGCGGGTGACAGTGGAACAGTGAGCCAACCGGAACGTAGCGTAGGCAGGACGCCCATGCTACGTCCCTGTTGGGGTCTAACGATGGGACAGGGGATAGGCCATCCGACGCGGCATCAGCGGCCAGCCCTGCGGAATGAAGTCAGCCGCGTTCTCCTCCAGGCAGCGCACCAAGTGCAACTGAGTCCCTTTGATCGGCGCATCCCCGCCGTAACCGCCGCAATAACTGCCGCCACTGGCGCCTACGCAGGTGGTCGCGCCCCGATAGGGACAGCTATGCTTGTCCACCGGGATCAGACCCTCACTGCCATAACGCTTGGCTTTCACCGGTCGGGTAATCTCATTTTTCATTTCGATGTCCTCACTTTGGTGGTCATTGCGCTGCAAATCCTCCCTGATCGCCATTTTTATGATTCTTTATAAGATGTTACCGTTTTAAGTCTTATTAATGGCAGGGTCAATATCAAGATTTACAGTACGGGAGTAAATCAGGAATTTCGCAATATGGATCATGGTTTTCCCTAATCAGGGCTTAAGGCGTTCCCCACAAGCCCCATAACCTCAATCTTGCTCTCTACAAAACTCATGCCCCAAACACGCTCTGTCAGCCTCACTGGTTTGCTCACCGCCGCTGGACTTATAGCCGGTCTGGCCTCACTGACCGCCTTTCTGGGCAGTTTTTGGTGGATTTTTGAACTGACCAGCCATTTCCGGGTGCAATACGCGCTGACTTTGATCATTTTCTCCATAACCTTGTTGTGGCTGCGGCAATGGCGAGTGTCAGCGACGCTGGCGGTTATCGCGCTGCTCAATCTGGTGGTGATTGCGCCGCATTCTGGCCGGACCAACCCACGACATCAGCGATCCACGCCGGGAAACCCCCACTACGAGCGTTGCTCGCTAATGTCAATCTTGACAACCTTGACCATGACCGAATCCGCCGCCTGATCGCCGACGCCCATCCCGATGTGATGGTGTTGCTGGAAATCTCGTCGGGACTGATTGAAAGGCTGGGCGACTTGCGCAAGGATTATCCGCATCAAGTGGCTGAATTGCGCGACGACCCGTTCGGCATCGTTGTTCTCAGCCGTCATCCGCTGTCCGCGACTCAAATCATTCTGCTTGGCGACTCAGGGCCACCCGCCATTGTTGCAGTGGTCACGGTCGGCAACCGTTCATTCACCGTGATCGGCGCACATCCGTGGCCGCCGATTAGCGCCGAATTTGCTCAGGGTCGCAATCGGCAACTGGCGGAGCTGGCGCATCTGGCCCGCCAGATTCAAACGCCATTGCTGGTCATGGGCGATCTCAATACGTCGCCGTGGTCGCCCTATTTCGCTCGCCTGCTGGCTGATTCCGGTCTGCATGACAGTCGGCGCGGACATGGCGTCCAGCCGTCCTGGCCGGTCAGCTTGCCGCCGTTATGGACGCCGATTGACCATGTTCTGTTCTCCAGAGGCATCCGTATTTTGCAGCGGCAAATCGCATCAGCGATGGGTTCCGATCATTACCCGGTCATTGTCGAGTTCCAAATAACCGACTCATAATGGGCGAGTTAATCCCAACAGCCGCATCATGATGGGGAGATCGCCCGCATGAATTTTAATTTAATCAATTTGTTATCTTCAATGAACTCGCCTGACGCCGTTCCGGTTCCCGCCCGCCGCTGCTTTCTCAGCCAAGCAGCGGCGCTCATGACCGCCGCCGGTTTTGGCCTGTTGCCGGAATCCGGCAACGCGGCGCGACCGCTGGAGCCACCGCCGCTAACCCGTTCCAATCGGCCTGCGTATTATCCGCAACCGCCGACCCGCCATTGGACGCCTGCGCCGCCGCCGACCCACCTCAACGCCATGATCCCGCGTTATTTGGCCCAGCTCCGCCAGACCGGCCAGTTGGCGAAGAACGAGCGCACCGCATGGCTGGCCTATGATTTCACCAGCCGACGGTTCCTGCTCTCGATCAACGCCAGTACCCCCTATCAGAGCGCCAGCATGATTAAGCCATTCATTGCGCTGGCTTTTTTTCATAAGGTGCAGGAAGGAAAACTCTACTACACCCCGTACCAGCGCCAGCGCATGGAAGCGATGATCCAATACAGCGACAATCAGGCCACCAATCATTTCATCGAACTGCTGAACCGGACCAGCCGCCGCTCCGGCCCACTTGAAGCGGAACACACGCTCAAACAGCGTCATCCGGGCCTTTTCCGCCAGACTCGCATTGTTGAGCGCATTCCCGGCGGTGGCCGCACCTACCGCAACAAGGCGTCTGCGCTGGATTATCATCGCTTTCTGGCGGCGCTCTGGTACAACCAGCTTCCCCTACGCCGCTGAACTGCGGCGGCTGATGTTCCTGCCCAACCGGGATCGAATTTATACCGGCGCACCGGGGTGGCGCGGCAGACCCAGGTGATTGACAAGACCGGCACTACGGCGCGGCTGTGCGGCGACATGGGGATTCTGGTGGCTCAGGGCCGCGATGGCCGCAGTTATCCCTACACCTTCATCGGCATTATCGAAAAAGCCAGACCGGCCCAGAATTACTCGGCCTGGAAAGATGCGCGTGGCGACATCATCCGCAACGTATCCAGCATGACCTACAGCCACCTGCGCCAGGTTCATAACCTGGTTTAACCGGCGATTCCGCACTGTGTTTTAAGGACTTGACCCCAATGACTGACGATTTCGACCATTCACCCCTGCGGCGCGGCACTGACAGCCTTAAATGGCAGCGTTATGGCGCGGCATTGCCACTGTGGGTGGCGGATATGGATTTTGTCGCACCCGATCCGGTGCTGGAGGCGTTGCAGCAGCGGGTCGCGCATGGCGTCTTTGGCTATGGCGCACCGCCCGATGATCTGAGCGACACTCTGTGCGTGCGGCTGGCGGAGCGCTACGGCTGGGCCGTGACTCCCGATCAGATTGTGTATCTGCCGGGTCTGGTCTGCGGGCTGAATGTGGTGTGTCGGGCGGTTGGCGATCCGGGCGACGGGGTGCTGGTGCAAACGCCGGTGTATCCGCCTTTTCTGTCGGTGCCGGGCTATCAGGATCGGCAACTCATCACCGCTGAATTGTGTACGGAATGGCGCGACGGCGGACTTTATTACGGTTTCGACGATGCCGTGTTTGACGCCGCGATCACGCCGCGCACCCGGCTGTTCATGCTGTGTCATCCGCATAATCCGGTCGGGCGGGTTTTTAACCGGGATGAGCTAAACCGACTGGCGGCGATCTGCGAGCGTCATGATCTCATTATCTGTTCGGATGAGATTCACTGCGATTTGCTGCTGGATGGACGCCAACATACGCCGCTGGCGACACTGGCCCCGGAGATTGCCCAGCGCTGCATCACCCTGATGGCGCCCAGCAAGACTTTCAACATTGCCGGGCTGGGGGCCAGCTTTGCCATTATTCAAAATCCCGAACTGCGGCGGCGGTTTAAACAGGCTATGCGCGGCATCGTGCCCGATCCGAATATTCTTGGCCTGACTGCGGCGCTGGCGGCGTATCAGCATGGCGATGACTGGCTGCGGGCGCTGCTGGTTTATCTGGCGGCCAATCGGGATTATCTGGTGGAGACTGTCGCCCGCCATTTGCCCGGCATTCGCAGCACCGTACCCGAAGCGACTTATCTGGCGTGGCTGGATTGCCGCGATGCCGGGATTGTGGGTAATCCGCAGGAGTTTTTTCTGAATCACGCGGGCGTGGCGTTGAACGATGGCGCGACGTTCGGTCCGGGCGGCGCGGGTTTTGTGCGGATTAATTTCGGTTGCCCGCAGGCTATGCTGGCGGAAGGTTTGGAACGAATGCGGGCGGCGCTGAATGAGCGGCAATAGTTCGCAGGATGTTGGCCGCAGGGAAGCGCATCCTGCGGGCTGGGCTATTTGTATTCTCACCCGATAGTGAAGGGCTTATCAGCACAAGATTGACGGAGCGCCAGTTTTCCACAGTGGTTTGTCGTGTGTGGATAGCGCAAGGCGGTTATGAGAAATGCAGGTGAGTCAATAGTGATACCGGCAGGCGAGAATGCGGATTTTCTCAGGCGTAACCTGATAGACCAGCCGATGTTCCTGATCAATCCGTCTTGACCAGCAACCGGCCAGTTCGTGTCTCAGTGGTTCCGGTTTGCCGATTCCACGAAAAAGATCGCGTTGCACGTCCTTAATCAGCTTGATGATTTTCAGCGCCTTGTCATGATCCTGCTCGATCCACCAAGCCAGGTCTTCAAAAGCTGTTGCGTCAAACTCCAAGCTTTTCACACGCTTCCTCGAAAGAAATACCGTCTTGGCGATCTTTCGCTTCCAGTAAACGGCGCTTCATGGTTTCGCTTCTTAGCAGGTAAGCCGTTTCCTGTTCTATTTCGATTTCCCGCCAGAGTTCGATAGGCACGATGACGCTGACCGTATGGCCGGTCTCATCAGAAATGTATTGAATGTCAGTGGCATTCATAATGTTCATCTCCAAAACATCGGGTGAGAGGTGTCAACCAGTATGGATAGAGAAGCGCATCCTCCTACTCTTACAAGGCTTTTCAGCGATTGATGATGCTGGCAATATCCTGATTCGATGCTCCTAATGCAAGCAATGACCGAATCAATAAATCCAGTGAAACCGAAGAATCGCCTGATTCCATTTTTGCTATCCGTGATTGGCTGGATTTGACCAGTCTTGCCAGTTGAACCTGAGTCATATTTCTTTGTTGCCGCTGTATTCTCAGGCTATCGCTCAACCGGAGCTTTAGCTCAACATAAGCGGCTTCATCAGCGGAAAGCTGGAGAAATTCTTCAGCACTTCCGACTTTCCAGCCTTTCTCGGCAAGACGTTTTCTTTTGGATTCATTCATCATATTCCTGAAACCTCTTCTTGCAGATCGCGATGATTTTTGTTGGCGTTTTTGTAGTCTTTTTGCTGAAAACCTCACCGATAATTACTGCGTCATGATCCAGTCGGTAGATGATTCGCCATGTTGTATCTTGGTCATGAATGCGAAGTTCATGACAGCGCAACCCAATGATTGGCATCGGTCTTGATAGAGGCATGGATAATGTTTCTCCTTGTTGGAGACGCCGAAGCAAGATACCTGCTTCAATTCGAGCCGATGGGGAGAAAGGCGGTGTTTTAACTTCGCCATGTAGCCATACCAGTGGCTTATTTTCGGTACTCATAAGGCTGAAATATATGTCGAAATTGACATTATTTCAAGTGATAATGAAGCAGGTAATAAAACTATCACTCACAAAAAACCGCCCCGGCTTTATGAGGGCGGTTCTTTGGGTTTGATTAGCCAGTCAAGATTGAGTTGACGATAAAGCGGTTAATTTAGTCTGCGAAGCTATGCGCTGGCTCCATCCGGGAGGACAACCGGTCACTCGTTCGTAGAGAGATTCCGGCGATAGGTCGAATCCACAAGCCCACGCGAGCGTTGGCCATTCATCCAGATAAAACTGACTGAACTGTTCTGGATCAGCAAGCGTTTCAGCCGCTGGATAGTGTTGGATAACCTCTTCAAGATCGGTTTCTCCTGATTCTCCGGTATTGAACCCAAGCCAAACCCGAAACCCGCCGCAATATCTGGCTTCCTGTACAGTAATCATTCAACAGTTCCCTCATGCCAAAGGAGCAATTCGGAAAAAATTCTTGGTTTCCCACATTTCCAGCAATTCTTGAGTGTGCATTTCAGCCCATTCTTGAACCAAGCCCCTGACTCTTGCGGGCAACTGTCCATCCAGAATATTCAATTCTCGAATGGACATAACCGCACGATAATCGTTGTATCGAATATGAAAATGATGAGGGTTATGTTCATCAAAGTACATCATAATAACGATACCCAAGAAGCGGCAAATTTCAGGCATTGTTATATCCATCAGTAAATTGAACCATAGCTCCAGCCAGTGAAGTTACCGCAAGCATTCGCCTACAAGCAAACACAAAAAACCGCCCTAGTTTTATGAGGACGGTTCTTTGGGTTTGATTAGCCGGTCAATGTTGGGTTGACGATCAAACGGTCAATCCAATCTACGAAGCTATTTACAGTTGCAATTACTACTCCGACTCACTGATGCACAAGAACCACAACTAGTCTGACATGTTTTTCCACTGGCTACATCATCTGCATCACAAGTCGCACTACATGAACTAACATTCCGACCGTCCTTACAAGTTTCAGAAGGACAACTGCAACTCGAGGTAGCTGCTGGACTTCGTTGTTGCGCTAAGGAAAAGCTCGAAATGAACAACGAAAGAAGAATAATAGTAATGATTTTACGCATGTTAGCCTCTCAGTTTGAGGAAGTGGTAAGAACTGGTTTACACAATTAGACTTTAAAAGTTTATGCAAAAAAAACAATACAAGCCCCATTTTTGAAAATAAATTCTTCTGCCTTTAATTGACTTAATTACCCGGAATTAGCCTTTGTAATAAATCGTCGGGCTTTCTGCATAAGTGCAATCCAAAGACTGAGCGCAAATCTCGGTTATGCCGCAGAGGGCTTGGCTTTCAACGAGCGGCGTTTCCACAACTTCCGGCGGATTGCTATAGTTTCAGGGAACAAATCCGCTCAAAACCACGAAGCTCCGCCCATGACCTGTGATTTCCCTGCCTTGGCCGCGCCCGGCGTACGCACCCTGCACCCCTATCAACCCGGCAAACCGGAAAGCGAATTGCGCCGCGAATATGGACTCAGCCAGATCGTCAAGCTGGCCTCCAACGAAAACCCGCTCGGCCCCAGCCCCAAAGCCTTGGCCGCAATTCGTGAAGCATTGCCCGACATCGCCCGCTATCCCGACGGCAACGGCTTCGCCCTGAAAACGGCGCTTGCCGCTCGGCTAAACGTGGATATGGCCGCGCTGACCCTGGGCAACGGCTCCAACGACGTGCTGGAATTGGCAGCACGGGCCTTCCTCACCCCGGAACACGAAGCGATTTATTCGGAACATGCGTTCGCGGTTTATCCGATTGTCACGCAGGCCATTGGCGCAACCGCCCGCGTCGCCAAAGCCAATCCGCCTGAGCATCCGATGCCCTACGGCCACGATCTGACGGCAATGCTGGAATTGGTTAATGACCGTACCCGCGTCATCTTCATCGCTAATCCCAACAATCCCACCGGCACCTGGCTTTGCACCCCTGAATTACAGTCGTTTCTGGAATCAGTGCCGGATCAAGTGATCGTGGTGGTGGATGAAGCCTATTTTGAATATGTCGAGGCCGAGGCCGATGGTCCGAACGCGCTGCTGTGGCTCGACCGCTTCCCCAACCTGATCGTGACCCGCACCTTTTCCAAAGCCTACGGACTGGCCGGCTTGCGCGTCGGTTATGCAGTTTCACACCCGCAAGTCGCCGATCTGTTGAACCGGGTGCGTCAGCCGTTCAATGTCAACAGCCTGGCGCTGGTTGCCGCCGCCGCCGCGCTGGACGACGCCGAACATCTGCAACAAAGCAAGGCGCTGAATCGGGCGGGCATGAAACAGTTGCAGGACGCTTGCCGCCAATTCGGATTGAGTTGGTTGCCGTCGGTGGGCAATTTCCTGTGCGTCAACATGAGCCGACCGGGGCGCGAAGTCTTTCTGGCGCTGCTGAAACACGGGGTCATCGCCCGCCCGGTGGATAACTACGGCTTGCCGGATTATTTGCGCATCAGCATCGGCGCAGAAGCGGAGAATGCCCGCTTGATTGAAGTGCTAGGCGAAGTGTTGAAGAAATGACTACGACGACTACAACGCAACCCTTGATTCAACGCTTGTGCATCATTGGCGTCGGGCTGATTGGCGGATCGCTGGCGCAAGCCTTGCGGCAAGCGGGCGCGGTGGGCGAAATCGTCGGCGCAGGGCGCGGCGAGGATAATCTGCGGGCTGCGCTGCGCCTGGGCGTCATAGATCGTTACGAAACCAATGTCACTCTTGCGGTCGCCGATGCCAGTGTCGTGGTGATTGCGGTGCCGCTGGGCGCGATGGAGCCAATTTTGCGCCGCATCGTCCCGCATTTGTCGCCCGATACCGTGCTAACGGATGTGGGCAGCGCCAAATCGTGCGTTGTTGCCGATGTAGAACGAGTTTACGGCGTGATTCCGCCCAATTTCGTACCCGCCCATCCTATCGCGGGCACCGAAAAAAGCGGCGTCGAAGCCGCGTTTCCAACCTTGTTTCAGCAGCGCCGGGTGATTCTGACCCCGCTGGCGGAAACTGACCCCGCTGCGTACCGGCTGATTCGGCGGATGTGGGAATTGACCGGCGCGGAAGTGGTGGATATGGGCGCGCGCACCACGACGAAGTATTGGCGGCCACCAGCCACCTGCCGCATATTCTGGCCTACACCCTGGTGGATACTTTGGCGCGGCTGGACGACCGTGCTGAAATTTTCCGCTACGCCGCTGGCGGTTTCCGCGATTTCACCCGCATTGCCTCCAGCGATCCGCAAATGTGGCACGACATCTGTATTGCCAACCGCGAGCAAGTATTAGACATGATCGCGCTGTTCAGCGCCGATCTGGCGCAACTGGCCGAGGCGATCCGCAACGATGACCGCGCTGCGCTGTTGGCTGCGTTCCAGCGGGCCAAACGCGCCCGCGACAACCTTTATCTGGATTGAATCCGTCATGACCGATCTCACTTTCACCATCGAACCCGGCGGCGCGTTGCGCGGGCGGCGGCGCGTGCCGGGCGATAAATCCATTTCCCATCGCGCCATCATGTTTGGGGCGCTGGCCGACGGCGTGACCACGATTAGCGGCTTTCTGGACGGCGAAGATTGCCTGGCGACGATCAACGCCTTCCGGGCGATGGGCGTGCGGATTGACGGGCCGGAGCAAGGCCGGGTCACGGTGCATGGCGTCGGTTTGCACGGCTTGCGCGCCCCGGCTGAACCGCTGGACATGGGCAACTCTGGTACATCCATGCGGCTGATGAGCGGCATTCTGGCCGGGCAGCGGTTCGACACGGTATTGACCGGCGACGCCTCCCTGACCCGGCGACCAATGCGGCGAGTGACCGAACCACTGGCGCAAATGGGCGCACGGATTGAAACCAGCGAGCGCGGTTGCGCCCCGCTGCACATTCACGGCGGCCAGCGGCTGACCGGCATTGATTACGCCATGCCCATTGCCAGCGCCCAAGTTAAATCCAGCCTGCTGCTGGCCGGGCTGTACGCCAATGGCGTTACCCGCATTACCGAACCCGCGCCGACCCGCGATCACACCGAACGGATGCTGGAAGGTTTCGGTTATCCGGTGCAGCGCGACGGCGAGCGCACGGTAGCGATAACCAGCTGCGGACGCCTGACCGCGACCACGATTGACGTGCCCGCCGATATTTCCTCCGCCGCATTTTTTCTAGTTGGGGCCAGCATCGCGCCGGGTTCCGATCTGATGCTGGAACACGTCGGCGTCAATCCCACCCGCACCGGCGTGATCGATATTCTGCGGCTGATGGGCGCGGACATTGAACTGCTGAATCGGCGCCTGGCGGGCGGCGAACCGGTGGCCGATTTGCGGGTGCGTCATGCGCCGCTGCGCGGCATCCGCATTCCCCAAGAACTGGTGCCGCTGGCGATTGATGAATTTCCGGCGCTGTTCATCGCCGCCGCCTGCGCCGAAGGGGAAACGGTATTGACCGACGCGGAAGAATTGCGGGTCAAGGAAGCGACCGGATTCAAGTGAGTGGCCGACGGTCTGACGACGCTTGGCATTAGCGCCCAACCGACCGCCGATGGCATCGTGATTCAGGGCGGCGCGATCAACGCTGGAACGGTCATCACCCACGGCGATCACCGCATCGCCATGAGTTTTGCAATGGCCGGGCTGCGCGCCAGCAGGCGGATTCAGATTCAGGACTGCGCCAACGTCAACACCTCCTTTCCCGGCTTCGCGACGCTGGCTCGCGATGCGGGCTTGAACATTGCCGAACAGGAAATTCTATGAACGCGCTGGCTCCGGTGATTGCCGTGGACGGTCCCAGCGGCGTCGGCAAAGGCACTGTTTGCCAATGGCTGGCGACCCGGCTGGGCTGGCATCTGCTGGACAGCGGCGCGCTCTATCGGCTAACCGCGCTGGCGGCGCAACGCCGTCAAATTGCGCTGGAAGCCGCCGATCAGGTCGCAGCGGTAGCAACCAGCCTCAATGTGGAATTTATCGCCGAAGCTGATGGCCGGTTGCGCACCCTGCTGGATGGAACCGAAGTCGGCGCGGAATTGCGAACTGAACAGTGCGGCAGCGCCGCATCACAGGTCGCGGCGTTGCCAGCAGTGCGCACTGCATTGTTGCAACGGCAGCGGGATTTTCGCCGCGCTCCCGGCCTGGTCGCGGACGGGCGAGACATGGGTACGGTGGTTTTCCCCGATGCCGAACTGAAATTATTTCTGACGGCCAGCGCCGAAGAACGCGCCCGACGGCGGCATAAGCAGTTGAGTGAACAGGGTTTGAATGCTAATCTTTCAAATCTTTTCGGCGAGATCGCCCAGCGCGATGCCCGCGACAGTCAGCGCGCAATAGCTCCACTCCAACCTGCTGCTGACGCGGAGATACTGGACACTACAGCATTGGGCATTGCGGACGTGTGTGATTGGGCGCTAACGCGGGTGATCCGGCGGCTGGAGTTGTCGAAACCGTGCTAATCCGAGCCTTTACGCCGGTCGCATCCATGCTACGCTTAGTGGCTGGCAATGTGCTGGAACTGGATGTCCCCCCGTCGCAATGAAAAATTCAATCACCCAATGCCAGGTCTGGCGTCAAATCGCCCGATCTGATCACCTAACCAACCCGTGGCGGTTCCTGACCGCCGGTTTTTTTGAGCTATAACCCATGACTGAAAGTTTTGCCGAACTGTTTGAACAGAGCCTGGTTGATAAACAGATGCAACCCGGTTCCATCGTCCAGGGAATGGTGGTGGAAATCCGGGCGGACGCCGTAGTCGTCAATGCCGGCCTTAAATCCGAAGGGCTGATTCCCATTGAGCAGTTTTACGACGAGGACGGTGTTCTCGAAGTGAAAGTGGGAGACATGATCGAGGTTGCGCTTGATGCGCTGGAAGATGGTTTTGGGGAAACCCGACTGTCCCGCGAAAAGGCCAAGCGCGCTCGGGTCTGGACTGCGCTGGAAAAAGCCTTCGAGGGCGAAGAAATTATCAAGGGCCTGATCAGCGGCAAGGTGAAAGGCGGTTTCACCGTGGATATTGGCGAAATTCGCGCCTTCCTGCCCGGCTCCCTGGTGGATGTGCGGCCAGTGCGCGACGCCGCCTATCTGGAAGGCAAGGAACAGGAATTCAAGGTTATCAAGCTCGACCGGCGGCGTAATAACGTGGTGGTGTCGCGGCGGGCGGTGGTCGAGCAGGAATACAGCGCTGAACGTGAGGCGCTGCTGCAAAACCTTCAGGAAGGTCAGATGGTGGACGGCGTAGTCAAGAACCTGACCGATTACGGCGCGTTTCTGGATTTGGGCGGCATTGACGGCCTGTTGCACATTACCGACATGGCCTGGCGCCGGGTCAAGCATCCATCAGAAGTTGTTGCGGTCGGCGATTCGGTCAAGGTCAAGGTGTTGAAATTCGACCGCGAGCGCAACCGGGTTTCACTCGGTCTCAAACAGTTGGGCGACGATCCGTGGACGGCCCTGGCCCGCCGCTATCCAGTCGGCACCCGCGTCTTCGGCAAGGTCACCAACATCGCCGATTACGGCTGCTTTGTGGAGATCGAGGAAGGCGTTGAGGGTCTGGTTCACGTCTCGGAATGGACTGGACCAACAAGAACGTCAATCCCAACAAGGTCGTGGCGCTGGGCGACGAAACCGAAGTCATGGTGCTGGATATTGACGAGGATCGCCGCCGGATTTCGCTGGGCATGAAGCAGTGTCAGGCCAATCCGTGGGAAGACTTCGATCAAGGCCACGCCAAGGGCGACCGGGTGTCCGGCAAGATCAAATCCATTACCGATTTCGGCATCTTCATTGGGCTGGACGGCGGCATTGACGGGCTGGTGCATCTCTCCGACATTTCCTGGCACGCCACCGGCGAAGAAGCCGTTCGTCAATACAAGAAAGGTCAGGAGGTCGAAGCGGTGGTGCTGGCGGTCGATCCGGAGCGCGAGCGCATTTCGCTGGGCATCAAGCAGCTCGACAAGGACCCGTTCTCCAATTTCGTCGCGGATAACGTAAAGGGCTGCATCATTCCGGGCCGGATTGTCTCGGTAGACGCCAAAGGCGCAATGGTGGATTTGGGTCACGGAGTCGAAGGGACGCTGCGCGCTTCCGAGCTGTCCCGCGAACGAGTGGACGATGCCCGCACCCTGCTGAAGGAAGGTGATGAAGTCGAAGCCAAATTTATTGGCGTAGATCGCAAAAACCGCACCATCACCTTGTCCATCAAAGCCAAGGACATGGCCGATGAAGCGGATGTGCTACAGGACTACAGCCGCAAATCCAGCACTGGCGCGACCCTGGGCGACATTTTCAAGGAACACATGACCGCCCCGGACGATTGATAATCGGTGGCGGCGAACTGGCGCGGCGATTCCTGCCGCCCTGTCAGCCCGCCGCCCAGCCGTCGTTGGGCTTTTCAGTACGGCAAGCGTTATTGCAATGGTCATTGACTGGGGATGTTCCATGACAAAGTCAGAATTAATCGAGATTCTCGCCCATAAACGCAGCGATATTCCCTATAAAGAAGTGGAGCAGGCGGTAAAGGCTCTTCTGGATCAGATGAGCGAATCATTAGCTAATGGCGAACGCATCGAAATCCGTGGATTTGGCAGCTTTTCATTGCATTTTCGGCCGCCGCGAGTCGGGCGCAATCCCAAAACTGGTGATTCGGTGACGCTTGAGGGCAAATATGTGCCCCATTTCAAACCGGGTAAAGAACTGCGCGAACGGGTGAACGAACACCATGCCGAGAATTACGGAAGCTCGATGTAATCCTTGTCCACTCCATCGGGCAACCCGGTTGTACTGTCATTTGTTCTCTAAAACCCACCGTAACGCAGTGGGTTTTTTCTTGATATGCCGATGTGACGTGGTCATAGTCAATGCTCAAAAACCGGCGGATGTAGACGCGCTACCTTGAGGTCATTCTGACGGAGGAAACCCATGTTCTTTAGATTGATTAAAATTGTATTGATGGTGGCGATTTTACTGGTCGTACTGGTGCTGGGCATTGAGTTTTCCACGCTACACGCCGATCCGGTCACGGTTCACTACTTGTTGGGAACAGCGACTCTGCCGCTATCGCTACTGGTAGTGTGCGCCTTTGCCACCGGGGTAGTATTGACCGGGCTGGTCGGCGCATTCGTCGTATTGCCGCTGCGCTGGCAGGTCGCCCGACTACGCCAAACCCTATCCAGCAAGGATCATGAAATCAGCCTGCTTGCCAAGAAAATCGGGCGAGAGGCGCACTGATGGCAAGATGGTCTTAAATTATGATGGAGTTACTTTGGCTGCTATTGCCAGTCGCTGCGGCATCCGGCTGGTGGGTGGCCCGGCGCGAACACGCCAACACCCGAAAGGGCGCTACCGTCCGGAACGCCGAGTATTTCAAGGGACTGAATTATGTGATCGACGACAAACCCGATCAGGCTATCGAGGTCTTCACCCGCATGGCGGATGTGGATCAGGATATCGCCGAGACCCATTTAACCCTGGGCAATTTATTCCGCCGCCGGGGGTGAAGTGGATCGAGCGATTCACATTCACGGCAGCCTGATCGCCCGACCCAACCTGACCGATGAACAGCGTTGCCGCGCCCTGCTGGAACTGGGCGAGGACTATTTACGAGCGGGCCTGTTTGATCGGGCTGAAGATTTATTTCGGCAACTGCTGGATTTGCCAGATCACACCGAATTGGCCTTATCCCGCCTGATCCATATTTTTCAGCAGGAGAAAGACTGGCGGCAGGCGATCGCCTACTGCGACCGGCTGGAGCAGATCGGAGGTGAATCCAAGCGGCGCGAAACGGCGCATTTCTGCTGTGAACTGGCTGAGGCTGCCCATCAACAGCATCAGGACGAAGAAACGCGGAAATGGCTACTGGATGCTCTGGCGCGTGATCCCAACTGCGCCCGCGCCAATCTGCTGTTGGGACGCTTGTCCATGCGGGCGGGCGATTATCAGGCGGCTATCATCGCCTTGCAGGCCGTTGAGCGGCAGGATCGGGGTTACTTTCCTGAAGTGATCGCTCCACTCGGTCAATGCTACAGCGCACTGAATCAGATTGATCAATGGGTTGCCTATCTTTGGGAGGTGCAACAGCGCGATCACGGCGGTCGGATCACTGATGCGCTGGCCGATTGGCTGATCCGTCAGGAGGGTGAAGAAGCCGGGCTACGATTTCTCGAACGCGAGTTGCGTGATTATCCCACCCTGCTGGGTTTACGCCGCCTGGTCGAGATTAAGCTAAAACGCGGCGAAGGCGCGGAGTACGCCGACTTGAGCACCCTGCATTGCGTCAGCACCCAGATGCTTAATAATGCCGCTCGCTATCGCTGTGTCAATTGCGGTTTCGTGGTCAAATCGCTGCATTGGTGCTGTCCCAGTTGCCAGCACTGGAACACCATTAAACCGATCCCTGATCTGGTGATGAAAACCAGCGCTATTCAGTAGCCGATCTCCGCATTCAACCGCAAATTTTAATAACCAAATAGAATAAATGAGCGAGATGAAAATACAGTATTTTCGAGATAGACTTGCACTATCAAAGCCGTCCCTATCACTTCTCCACACTCAGTCCCACTTGCCGCAACCATCGTTTGAGGATACGTCATCCATGAGCCGCACCTATCTGTTCACCTCTGAATCTGTCTCCGAAGGGCATCCCGACAAAATTGCCGACCAGATTTCCGACGCAGTGCTGGATGCTATCCTGATTGAGGATTCCAAAGCGCGGGTCGCCTGCGAAACCCTGATCAAGACCGGGGTCGTCGTTCTGGCCGGCGAAATCACTACGACAGCCTGGGTGGACTTCGACAAGATCGTGCGGGACACCGTGGTTGGCATCGGTTACGACAGCTCCAGAGTCGGCTTCGACGGCGCGACCTGCGCGGTGCTGTCCTGCATCGGCAAGCAGTCCCCGGACATTGCCCAAGGCGTGAATCGCGACAAGCCGGAAGAACAGGGCGCGGGTGATCAGGGCTTGATGTTCGGCTACGCCACCAACGAAACCGAAGTGCTGATGCCCGCTCCCATCACTTATGCCCATCGGCTGGTGCAGCGGCAGGCGGAGATGCGCAAGAGCGGCATCCTGCCGTGGCTGCGGCCCGACGCCAAGAGTCAGGTCACTTTCCGCTATGAAAATAGCCAAGTGGTGGGCGTCGAAGCGGTGGTGCTGTCTACCCAGCACGATCCGGATATCGCCTACAAGCAACTGTGCGAGGCGGTGATGGAGAATATCATCCTGCCGGTGCTGCCCGCCGAGTGGCTGGACAAGCACACCAAATATCACATCAACCCGACCGGCAGCTTTGTGATCGGCGGGCCAGTCGGCGACTGCGGCCTGACCGGGCGCAAGATCATTGTGGATACCTACGGCGGCGCGGCCCATCATGGCGGCGGCGCTTTCTCCGGCAAGGACCCGTCCAAAGTGGATCGTTCCGCCGCCTACGCCGGGCGTTACGTCGCCAAAAACATTGTTGCCGCTGGTCTGGCGGAACGTTGCGAGATTCAGGTGTCATACGCTATCGGCGTGGCCGAACCGACCTCGATCAGCATCAACACCTTCGGCACCGGCAAAATTGATGAGGATCGGCTGGTGGACATCGTGCGCGGTCACTTCGATCTGCGGCCCTACAATCTGGTGCGGATGCTGGACTTGATCCGGCCGATTTACCTTAAAACCGCTGCTTACGGTCACTTCGGGCGCGAAGAACCAGAGTTCACCTGGGAACGCACCGACAAAGCCGATGCGCTGCGGGATGCGGCGGGGCTGTAACACAACAAGTTTTGCCCCCATGCTGAGGGGCGCTGCAACGGTATCCACCGTCAGGCTCAGCATGGCCCGGCTTTCCCAAGCCAACGGCGCCCGTTCACAACTGTATGGAGTCTGTTATGAACGCCGTTGTCCACGAAAAAACCTTCACTGATTATTACGTTGCCGATCTGGCCCTGGCCGAATGGGGCCGCAAGGAAATCGCCATTGCCGAAACCGAAATGCCCGGCCTGATGGCGGTGCGCCAAGAATACCAGGCGCAACAACCGCTAAAAGGCGCTCGCATTGCCGGTTCCCTGCACATGACCATCCAGACGGCGGTGCTGATCGAGAGTCTGGCAGCGCTCGGCGCGGAAGTGCGCTGGGTTTCCTGCAACATTTTCTCGACCCAGGATCACGCCGCCGCCGCCATTGCCGCCGCTGGCATTCCAGTCTTCGCCTACAAGGGCGAATCGCTGGAAGAGTATTGGGATTTTACCCATCGGATTCTGCAATGGCCGGATGGCAGCGCGCCCAACATGATTCTGGACGATGGCGGCGACGCGACCCTGCTGATCACGCTCGGCACGCGGGCGGAGCAGGATCGCTCGCTGATTGCCAACCCGACTTGTGAAGAAGAGCAGGTTCTTTTCGCCGCCATTCGTGATCAACTGGATCGCCAGCCGGGTTTCTATTCCCGGATTCAGGCGTCCATTCAGGGCGTAACCGAGGAAACTACCACCGGCGTTCATCGCCTGTACGTCATGGAAAAGGAAGGCCGCTTGCCGTTCTCCGCCATCAACGTCAACGATTCGGTCACCAAGTCCAAGTTCGACAACCTCTATGGTTGCCGTGAATCGCTGGTGGACGGGATCAAGCGGGCCACTGACGTGATGATCGCCGGCAAGGTGGCGGTGGTGCTGGGCTACGGCGATGTGGGCAAAGGTTGCGCCCAAAGTCTGCGCGGGCTGGGCGCGACAGTGTGGGTGACTGAGATTGACCCCATTTGCGCCCTGCAAGCGGCGATGGAAGGCTATCGGGTCGTCACCATGAATGACGTGGCCGACAAGGCCGATATTTTTGTCACCGCCACTGGCAATGTCGGCGTCATCACCCATGACCACATGGTGCGGATGAAGAATCAGGCCATCGTCTGCAACATCGGTCATTTCGATTCCGAAATTGAAGTCGCCGCGATGAAGAAATACCGCTGGGAAAACAATCAAGCCGCAGGTGGATCACATCATTTCCCCGACGGCAAGCGGATCATTCTGCTGGCGGAGGGCGCTTGGTGAATCTGGGTTGCGCCACCGGTCATCCCAGCTTCGTGATGTCCAACTCCTTCACCAATCAGGTGCTGGCGCAGATTGAACTGTTTACCCGTGGCGATCAATACGAGAACAAGGTCTATGTGCTGCCCAAGCATCTCGACGAGAAGGTGGCGAGGCTGCATCTGGATCGGATCGGCGTAAACTTGACCACGCTAACCCCGGAACAGGCCGCGTATATCGGCGTCGCGGTGGATGGGCCGTATAAGACCGAGAATTATCGGTATTAAGCTACATTCGGGGGCGGAACAATTTCCAAAGTGTCCCGCCCCCAGGCATTCAAGTCATGGCAAATGCAGATTTATTGATTGGACTCATAAAAGCCGGTGCTTCGAGTGATGCCACATTATTCCGGCGTCACGTTGAAGCCCTGATTGCGGATGAACGATCCAAGAAACACAACATTCTCGCTGATCGCCTGGTTTCTATTCTTCAAAATGCCCCAAACAACGTATCTCAGGCACGACGGACACTTGGTGAAAACGGAGCACATTCTTTTGTTTTAGAGCAAACCCCTGAGCGTCCGCTGGATATGTTGGTACTCGCCCCAGAAACGGAAGCTCTTTGCCGTGAACTGATTACCGAGCAGCATCGCAGCGATCTCTTAAAAGCCTATGGTCTGTCGCCACGCCATAAACTTCTGGTGGCTGGTCCTCCCGGCAATGGCAAAACAACACTTGCCGAATCCATTGCTTATGAACTCGCAGTACCGTTGCTCGTAGTCCGCTATGAAAATCTAATCGGCAGTTTCCTAGGCGAGACGGGAAGTCGGTTGCAAAAAGTATTCGACTACGCACGAACACAGCATTGTGTTTTGTTTTTCGATGAGTTTGAGATTTTAGGAAAGGAACGTGGAGATAATCGGGAGACCGGAGAAATTAAGCGAGTCGTTGGCACACTGCTTACGCAAATTGATCGTCTGCCCGACTATGTAGTGACAATCGCCGCCAGCAATCACCCAGAATTGCTGGATAGAGCGGCGTGGCGGCGCTTCCAGTTACGAATCACTCTTCCAGCGCCGACCCGGAACCAGATTGCCCGATTTGTTGAATCCTTTGCTGAAAAACGCCGTTTCCAATTCAATCTCGCTTCTGGAACCATTGCCGAAAAGCTTTCGGGACACAGTTTTGCCGAAGTCGAAGAATTTTGCGTGGATGTTTTTCGACAAGCCATTCTGTCAGGAAAAACCGATCATCCACGCGAACTAACTCAACTCAAACTCAGACAGTGGCAAAATCGGGCGATAGTAAAAACCAACTCGGAAGTGAATGAATAAAGCAAACAGGAGAGTAGTACATGGCGTCGGAACAGCCGTTGTTAATTTTCCCATCGTTTCAACGCGCTAAGCGCGATAAAGGATCCGGTGGAGGAAAACCACTTCATGTGCCGAATAAATCAGAGCAAATAAAACACCTCGGCCCCCAATTCAAGCGCCTGCAACAAGCTTTTGATGCCGAAAAGGTGGCGCTTCAAACAGATCCCCAAGGTCTTTTTCCCGAGTTCGTGTTGGTTATCGAAACCCGTGGGCACATTGAAGATTTTCACCGTGCCGCTCAAGCTATTGGCATAGGCTGGCTTGGTGAAATTGACCTTGATGATTTAGAGCCAGACGATGATTTTACATTCTGGACAAAAGCGGACAGCGCACCGAAAAACACCTGGATGGGCGACTTTATCTGGGAATGACCGATCAACGCGCACTAGAGGAACTTCTAAAACTCTGGGAGCGTTTCAAGAAGGAACAACCTCTTGGTGAAGGAAATGCCAAATGGCGAGAACTTTTCAGCCATGCTAAAGAAATCCGCCGTTGGAGCGCCAAAGATCGGTTACTTGACTCCGGTATCTTGGATGATTGGGCGCAGAGCATTAAAGACGATCCGAATGCTCCTGTCACTTTCCGTGCAGAACTTTGTTATCCCGAAAAATCGGATGACTCCAGTCGCCAAGCCTATCAACAAGCCGAAGAACACACTGTCCGCCAAGCGATTATTGCCGCTGGCGGAGAAATTTTGGCGGATGTACGGATAGATGAAATTCATTTTCACGCCTTGAAAGGCCGAATCCCCGTATCAGTAGCACGTTCCGCATTCTTAGTACTGGAATCGGAAGATGAAACTGGTCTAGCTACCTTATTTCGTAATAATGCCATCAGAACCTTTCTGCCGATAGCTCAAGGTGTTACCTCTTTACCTAACGAGGGTGAGCCATCCATCTTTTTGTCTAAGCCTTTGCCAAGCGATAAGTCGCTAGTGGTCGCTTTACTTGATGGCTACCCGTTTGCCCAACACGATGTATTAAATAATCGAATTGTTGTTCACGACCCCGATACCTTGCTCTCTAAATATCCCCACCCAAAGAACATGCGTCATGGGACTGCTATGGCATCTCTCATTATACATGGTGAGTTGGATGCCAATGAACCACCATTAAACCGGTGTATATTCTGCCGACCAATTCTAGAACCAAATTTAATGAGTCGTAACGAGGATGAACACATTCCGGAAACTGTTTTTGCTGAAGATCGGGTACATAAAGCAATCGTTGAAATGTTTGAGGGAAATGAGCCTACAGCACCCACAGTTCATATCGTTAATCTTTCCGTCGGTGGGCAACAATTTTTCCGAGAAATAAGTTCTTGGGCCAGACTGATAGATTGGTTGATATGGAAATACAAACTACTTTTCTGTATCAGTGCAGGTAATCAAGTAGAAGATATAAATCTTGGTTTAGATGAGTCTTCATTTTTAGCAAGGTCGAACAAAGAAAAAATTACCAATTTACTCAGTCATCATCAAAGCACCTTATTTGATAGACGGTTATTCAATCCCGGAGAAGCAGTCAACGCGCTTACGATTGGAGCGCAGCATAAAGATTATTCAACTATTGCCAATCCTGATCCTGCAAACCGAGTAGATTTACTTCCCTCGAACAATCTTCCTAATCCAGCAAGCCGTTTAGGCCCAGGGTTTCGCCAAGCTATTAAACCTGAAATCTTGCTACCAGGAGGAAGGCAACTCTACAAAAGATTTACCACGCAAGGCGCTTATTCCACCGATGAATCTAAAATTGCTCCCGGACAAAAAACTGCTGCGCCAGACCATACAGGTACGGGCTTAACAAATAGCTGTATCTACACCCGTGGCACCAGCAACGCTACTGCCTTAGCGACCCGCGCCGCCGCTAAACTTTACGATGTTTTAGAAGAACTGAAAAACTTACCTGGCGGTGATTGCATCAACCGGGATACTACCGCTCCGTTATTAAAGGCATTAATCGTTCATAGCGCCACTTGGCCAGATGAAGCCATAGATGTACTGAAAACAGTTATTCCAAAAGACAAAAAGCAAAAACGAGGAATTGCCCGCTTTCTCGGCTATGGAATTGCCGACCCAGCACGAGTAGAAGCCTGCGCGGCCCAGCGGGCTACAGTATTAGGTGCTGGCTTGTTGCAGCAGGACGAAGCTCATGAATACGAGTTTCCGCTTCCCGTTGAATTAAGTAATACCACAGAATGGCGGCGGTTGATTATCACGCTTGCCTGGCTTACTCCCGTCAATCCTGCTCATCGAGTTTACCGTAAAGCCAAACTGACTTTTCAGCCGCCCACAAATGAAGACCCCTTAGCCGTCAGTAGACAACACGCGGATTGGCAACAAGTTCAAAGGGGCACGGTTCAGCATGAAGTGCTGGATGGCAAAAAAGCCCGAGTCTTCCAAGATGGTGACAACCTGCGAATAAAGATCGCTGCGCAAGGCGATACTGGTCAGCAATTTGATGAAGCAATCCCTTATGGTCTTGCTGTTACCTTGGAGGTAGCCGAGCAAAGCGGAATTCCAATTTACGAGCGGATTCGGGAAAAATTAACCGTTCGGATAGCTGCCTCGGTTTGATCAACATTGCATCAATAACAACACGTTTATGCAGACTAACCACTACCTAGTTGACCTAATTGACATGGAATCTCAAGCCCAATACCCCAAGGTTTTCAGTTGCGAATTCTTCCCCCCCAACACCGACGAGGGCATGCGCAAACTGTTTGCCGCCCGCGAAGACCTGATGCCGATGCGGCCTGCGTTCTTCTCGGTCACTTACGGCGCGGGCGGAACCACCCGCGAACGCACCTTTGAAGCGATCCAAGCCATTCAGGCGCATAGCGGAGTAGACGCCGCCCCGCATCTGACCTGCGTCGCCTCCACCCGCGCCGGGATTCGGGAAATTCTGGATCACTATCGCGCTCAAGGCATCCATCGGATCGTCGCCTTGCGCGGTGATTTACCGTCAGGAATGCGCGAATTCGGCGAATTCCGCTACGCAACGAACTGGTGGAATTTATCCGCGCCGAAACTGGCGATGAGTTTCATATTGAAGTCGCCGCTTATCCCGAATTTCATCCGCAAGCCCCTAGCCCGGAACGCGACCTGCTCCATTTCCAGCGCAAAGTTGAAGCCGGGGCCAACAGCGCCATCACTCAGTATTTCTACAACCCGGATTCGTATTTCCGCCTCGTAGACGATTGTCAGCGCCTGGGGCTGGATTTGCCTATCGTGCCGGGCATCATGCCGATTACCAACTACACCCAACTGGCGCGGTTTTCGGATGCCTGCGGTGCGGAAATTCCGCGCTGGATTCGCAAACGGCTGGAAGGTTTTGGCGAGGATCGCGATGCCATTCGCGCTTTTGGACTGGATGTCGTCACCGATCTTTGTCGGCGTCTTTTAGAGGGCGGGGCACCGGGACTGCACTTCTACACCATGAATCAGGCGGGACCGACGCTTACCATTTGCGAACGGCTAGGTCTCATCACCCCTAGTCGAATACACCATTTGCCAGATTGCCTCACTGAAACGACAACGCCCTTCCCCAACAGTGGGGGAAGGGCGTTTTTTAGTGAAGCGGGTAATAATTTACTGTGCAGCCACTAATGCTCTGGCATCCGGCCCCAGCGGCAACACATAGTCATAAGACGCCAGAATCAGATTATCGGTTGCCCGGATCAGGCGGGCGGTGACGTAGACCGATTGCCGTGCAACTGCATAGGTTCCAGCGATCACCGCCGCCGCGTTATGCGACTGGCTGATCTCCTTAATCGAACGCGACAAGGTCAACTCACCAGTCCCTTCGGCAACAAAGATGTTATTACGCATCTTGATCTCGATCACCGTAAAGTTCTGCTGAGTAAACCGGGAGCCGAGTTGCTCGCCGATGACGCGACCCAAACCCGACGAGGTTTCGAGATTATTGATGTCCACAAACGTGGTCGCCAGCAACGGCTCGCGCCGATCTCTAAGCCACGGCGCCCGGGTCAGCAACGCATCGGCAGCCGTATGATTCGTATCAACCAGATTCCCATCCTGAATCATCGGGCGAACCGGAACATCTTCCGCCGAAGAGGCGCACCCCAAAATGCCCAGATTCAGCGTAATTAACAGGGCCGCAGCCCCTCGCATCATCATATTCCCGTTCATGGGCCAACTACCTCCACCATGCGCGTGCTAACCGGCTTCGGCCCTTTAGCGATGTACTGACCAACATTGTTATCGCTGACATAATAAATATCACGCAAGCGGGCTGCATAACGATCACCGTTCATCACCGAAGTCGTCACGATAATTTCGCTCGCCGGTTGATCAGTGATGAAACCCGTTGCCACATCAAGCCCGACTGCGCCGAGCATTGTCGCAGTGGCCGGGTTGCTGTCACCTACGCTATGCAGAACCAGCACGGTGCTGGTCAGCGCAGTAAACAAACCCGGAGTCGGACGGATAAAGCCGCGATCCTTGTGGGAGACCACCTGGATGTCGTAAGTCACCGGCATACCAACCGCCGGATTCTCACTCATGCTAAATCCGCGTTCCAACAGATGCGTGATCAACAAGTTGTGAAAGGCTTCCCCAAAGTCGCTGTCGTATCTTGGCTGACGGACATACAGGGTCGCTGAACGTCCCTGCTGTTCACCAGATCCAACTAGCGCATCACGCAAACGACCCGCCACATCAGCCGCAAGGATGTCCCAGTGTTGGGCAGCCTGCATTTTTTTTGGTAGGTGACCGGATATGTGGTCGCCATAGGCACCTGTGACATACAAGCGCCCAGTCCAAGACAAAGCATTACAAGAGGGGCATACAGGATCTTCATCTTCATGGTTTCTCCCTCGGTTGTTGTATCCGTTATTAGCGGCACACAGTAAAGTTTAGCGGGTTATACCACTCATGCTACCCCTTGACAACAAAGGTTGCTTCTCCTGTTGCGTCTGACCTCACAGGCCAGTGAAAACAGCGGACTAATCATAGAGTTAAATACATTATATTGTGTTTTATTTTTTTTAATCCACATGATATGGAAATTCTGTCTGGAATTTTTTACCACACCCTTTAGAATCTGGTGAGCAAAATCTTGCGAAATTCTGCATATCCGAATCTCTTCCATCCGGGTTAATCCGCTGGGTTACCCGTGGTTTTTATGCTTATCACCCATTTCCGAGCACACCGGACTTATGAAAACTGCGCACTTGCAGATCGTTGAATGTTCGACCACTGCGGCTGCCGTACCCATCCAGCCCGCATCCTGGGATATTTGGGATCAGAAATATCGCTTGAAAGCCAAGGACGGGCGCGTAATCGACAGCACGATAGACGATACCTACCAGCGAGTCGCCAAGGCCATCGCCGCCGTCGAATCCACACAAGAACTGCGTCAATACTGGTGCGAGCGGTTTCTTTGGGCGCTGCGGCATGGCGCAATTCCGGCCGGACGCATCATCTCCAACGCCGGAGCCTGGGATCACAAGCCCGCCACCTCCACCATCAACTGCACGGTGTCCGGCGTCATTAAAGATTCGATGGACGATATTCTCAGCAAGGTGCATGAGGCCGGATTAACACTGAAGGCTGGCTGCGGGATTGGTTATGAGTTTTCCACGCTTCGGCCTCGCGGCGCTTATGTATCCGGGGCTGGCGCGTACACTTCGGGACCGCTGTCGTTCATGGATATTTACGACAAAATGTGTTTCACCGTATCGTCGGCGGGGGGACGCCGGGGGGCGCAGATGGGGACTTTCGATATTGGACATCCCGACGTTATGGAATTTATCCGCGCCAAACGCGAAGCGGGGCGACTGCGGCAGTTTAATTTATCGCTACTGATCACTCGCGAATTCATGGAAGCCGTCAAGGATGACCGGGAATGGCCCCTGGCTTTTCCGATTCTGGCCAAGGAAGCCGAACAGGATCGGATGAACCTCAGCGATTCAGACCATATTATCTGGCGGCAGTGGCCGACTCAGGACGGCCTGATCAGCAACGATGCCGGACAGGTCGCTTGCAAAATTTATCGGAAAATTCGCGCCCGGCGACTTTGGGACATCATCATGGCGTCGACTTACGACTACGCCGAGCCTGGGTTCATTCTGATTGATGAAGTCAACCAGATGAACAATAACTGGTTCTGCGAAAACATTCGATCCACCAATCCCTGCGGCGAACAGCCATTGCCACCCTATGGCTCCTGTCTGCTCGGTTCAATTAATCTAACGCCATTTGTGCAAAACCCATTCACCGACCGAGCGAGTTTCGATTGGATCACTTATCGCGAAGTGGTGGCCGTGTTTACCCGAATGCTGGACAACGTGGTGGAAATCAATGGCCTGCCACTGGATGAACAGCGCCATGAAATCATCAGCAAGCGTCGTCATGGCATGGGCTATCTGGGCTTGGGTTCCACGTTAACCTTGTTGGGCATGAAGTACGGGTCTCCAGAATCCCTGGCGTTTACCGGGCAAGTAACCCGCGAAATGGCGGTGGCAGGTTGGCGAGTGGCCTTGGAACTGGCTAAGGAAAAAGGGCCTGCGCCGATCCTTGAACAGGATTTCACGGTCACCGCTGAAATGCTGAGCCAACGCCCGGCAATGATCCAGGACGGCTACCAGAAGGGCGACTCAATTAAGGGCAAGGTGCTGCACGCCCGCTATAGCCGTTATATGCAGCAGATCGCTCAAGTTGATCCGCAACTGGTTGACGATTTGGCGCAGGTTGGCACCCGCTTCACCCATCACACCTCGATTGCGCCAACGGGCACGATTTCACTCTCTTTGGCCAACAACGCCAGCAACGGCATCGAACCCAGTTTTGCCCATCACTATGCCCGCAACATTATCCGCCCCGGTAAAAAATCCAAGGAAAAGGTGGATGTCTTTTCATTCGAGTTGCTGGCTTACCGGCATCTAATCAATCCCGCAGCCATGCCTGATGCCGAAGCGGCTGAAAACCAACTGCCCCCAATCTTCACCACCGCAGATGACGTGACCCCTAAACAGCATGTGGATATTCAGGCTGCCGCCCAGAAGTGGGTTGATTCCTCAATCTCCAAAACCGCCAACGTCCCACCTGATTTTCCTTATGAGGAGTTCAAGGACATTTACCTGTACGCCTACGAGCAAGGTCTCAAGGGCTGCACAACCTTCCGCTTTAATCCGGCGGCGTTCCAAGGCGTGCTAGTCAAGGAGCAGGATTTAGCCAATACCCGCTACCGGTTCATACTGGAAGATGGATCGGAGATCGAGGCCAAGGGCAACGAAGAAATTGAGTATGACGGCGAGATTCACTCGGCGGCGAATCTGTTTGATGCGATAAAGGAAGGGTATTACGGGAAGTTTTGATATTTCAGCATGCGCCGAATCAAGGAGGTATTTAACGAAAACACCTGATGGATAAATGAAAACGCCCAATTTTACATGGGCGTTGAAGTGTAGTGTTTTTCACAAGACCCCCATAGCCGTGGAAGGTCATTGCCTTGCAGGGGATAGCAGCCCAAGCATGGCAAGCCAAACAACCTTTGGTATTTCCAATGTTTTGACTTTGTGGAGTCTATGTTCTATGACCAACAGTGGTCAAGATCATGCGCTTCGCAGATGGCGGCCAAAACCGGGTTGCGCCAAAAACGGCTATCGGGTTTTTTACTTCGTAATTTCTTTGGAGTAATAATTTGCAATGGTTCGGACAGTTTTCTCTAACTCATTGATACGAGGAGAGAGCCTTCGGTAGGGTAAAATGTTGTTTACCACAACGACATTTTCAATCCAATCCGAAGGTTCCCATGCCCCTAATAGACACTGTTTTGCAAAAAATGTCTACTGTCCTAAAACCCCAACGCACGTTTCTGGTCGTGATACTCACGACACTGATGTATCTGCCAGGAAAGGCGAATTTTCGTAATCTAAGCCGCTA
>JAAUTD010000097.1 GCA_012031845.1 Synechococcaceae cyanobacterium SM1_2_3 | reverse complement strand
CTAAAAGTGGTGACGCGGGTGTTGGCGACCCTGGGCTTTGAACAGGTTTTATGCTGCGAGAGCGGTCGTCAGGCGTTGGTGCTACTGACCGAGGAAACCCCGGCGGTTGATCTGATTCTGTGCGATTTGAATATGCCGGAAATGGATGGGGTGGAGTTCATTCGCCACCTGGCCGAGCGCCGTTACCCCAGCGCCCTGATTCTGATGAGCGGCGAAGATGTGCGAATTCTGCAAACCGCCGACAAACTGGCCCGATCTCATCAACTCACCGTGCTGGGTCATTTGCAAAAGCCGGTGAATCCGGAAAAATTGAAACGGCTGATTGATCTCGGCGTCACCCGCTCCGACGCCAAGCCCAGTCTGACCCGATCAGTCGTGAATGTTGAAGAACTGCGCCAGGCTATTTTTGGCGGGGAACTGGTCAATTTCTATCAGCCTCAGGTCGTCGTGGCTACCGGCCAGGTGATTGGCGTTGAATCACTGGTGCGCTGGCGGCATCCTCGTGATGGCTGGGTAGGGCCGGATCGCTTCATCAGGGTAGCCGAGAGGCATGGCTTGATTGATGATCTCACGCATTGCGTAGTTAATCAGGCAGTGGCTCAAGCCGGCGCCTGGCGCGATCTGGGGCTGACACTGAAGATGGCGATTAATATCTCGATGGATAATCTGTCAAGACTGAATTTTCCCGAGTTTATGGAGGCGCAGGCCGCCGCCGCCGAGGTCAATCCCGCTGACATCGTGCTGGAAGTGACCGAGAGCCGGTTGATGAAAGACCCATTGAAATCTCTGGATATTTTAGCCCGGTTACGGCTGAAGCGCTTCAGTCTGTCCATTGATGATTTTGGCACGGGCTATTCCACCCTGTCGCAGCTCCGGGATATTCCCTTTGACGAACTCAAAATTGACCGGGGATTTGTGCATGGCGCCAGCCGTGACAACTTCATCCGGGTGATTTTTGCCGCCAGCCAGCATATGGCGGAACAATTAGGCATGCGGATCGTCGCGGAAGGTGTGGAAGATCAGGAGGATTGGGATTACATCGCCAATAGCCACTGCCATTTGGCGCAGGGTTACTTTATCGCAAAACCGATGTCGGCGAACGAACTGCCAGACTGGATGCAGGCGTGGAATGCAGGATGGAGCGGTTGAGGTTGAAAAACAGCGTGTCGCGGTCGCCAGTCATCTAAAATAGGCCAAGGATTCTCATGTAACCACGTCTCGTCGTTGTGGAACTCCGCGTTACTCTGGGAGTGCAACTAGGGTTGGTTGTACCGCAATGATGCCGACGGCTGGCTCTCTGAACTCAACTAGGCGACCGCATCTGGAGATTCACCGCGTGGCGATTCAAAACCCCGAAAGTGAAGACAGCGCACTGATCGGCGTATCTTATGTGCTAAAGGAAGAAGAACAACTGGCGCAAATCTGGAATGCGCAGGATCGCGCCATTTTATGAGCGGCGCATGAGAGAAACCAAGGAACGCATTAACCGCTTGCGGCAAATTCTCGAACAGTTGCGCGCTCAGACCGATACCCTGTGGGAGCGGTTTGTGACCTTGACCCTGGAGCGGATTCTGTCGGGTCAGCTCCGCGATTTTCTCGACGAAGTCGAAGCAGAAATTCAGGGTCTGAGTCAATATCTGGTCGAAGCCGATTGCGAGATTGATCGGTTACGGGCGGATCTTCAGGAGCGGCGGCGCGGGCTGGAAGAGCGGATCGCCCTGCTGGAGCCGCTGGCGCACCGGACTTCCACCCAGAATCATCTCAGCATGATGCTATCGCGGGTCGAAGGATTAGAAGCGTATCTGCTTGGCAAGAAGGATGTGACGCAAGAGGCGTTCGATTTGCACTACAAGCGCCACACCACTGCGCCCGGCGACTTGCTGTATCTGCGCATTCGGCTATTGACCACCCGGGTTGCCATTACCGCCGCCACTCACAGCAAAAACCTGAGCGAGCTGGCTCTGGAGCTTATCGCTTCGGCGCCAGACATTGATCAGATCAAGACTGAACTGTCCACGCTAATGACCCGGGTTGAATGCGTCAGCGACCTCTCCCGCTACTGGCTGGCCTATCTCGATATCTCATCGGCTAAAGCCGACTGATCCCGTCCGGCGTGTTTACAGCACACGTACGCTCAGCACTCCCTCCACCTCCGCGATTTGCTCTACGACTGCGGCTGGCACCGGCGCGGCGGTATCCACCAGGGTACAGGCGATCTCGCCCCGCGACTTATTCAACAAATCCAGAATGTTGATGCCGGCGGTGGAAATCGCCTTGGAAATCCGCTCGATCATGTGCGGGACATTGGCGTTGACGATGACCAGACGCGGCCCGCCATTGCGCGGCATCGCCACTTCGGGGAAGTTGACGGCATTGTGAACCGTGCCGTTCTCCAGATAATCCCGCACCTGATCGGCCACCATAATCGCGCAATTGTCCTCTGCCTCAGCGGTAGACGCACCCAGATGCGGCAGCATGATGACTCTTGGGTGATCCTTGAGCCGATTGGTGGGGAAATCGCAGACGTAGGCCCGCAGCTTGCCTGCCTGCAACGCTTCAAACAGCGCCTCCTCATCCACCACGCCCTCGCGGGAAAAATTCAGCAGGGTTAAACCAGCCTTGCTGTGCTTGAGCAAGGGCGCATTGATCAACTGGCGGGTGGCGTCGTTCAGTGGGACATGCAGGGTGATGAAATCGGCGTGGGCCGCCATTTCGGTAACGCTCAACACCTGTTCAACCTGTGATGACAATTGCCAGGCGTTGGTCACGGTGATATGCGGGTCATAGCCGATCACCCGCATCCCCAGGGCGCGCGCGGCGTTGGCGACCTTGACCCCAATCGCGCCCAGCCCAATCACGCCCAAGGTGCGGTTAGGCAGTTCGATGCCGACAAACTGTTTCTTGCCGGATTCGACCTGCTTGGACAGTTCAGCGTCTGTCCCGTGGAGCTTGCGGGTGTAATCCCAGGCCGGACAGAGGTTGCGGGCCGCCATCAGCATCCCGGCGATCACCAGTTCCTTGACCGCATTGGCGTTGGCGCCGGGCGCGTTGAATACGCAAACGCCCTTGGCGGTCATCGCCGCCACCGGGATGTTGTTGACGCCCGCGCCAGCCCGGCCAATCGCCTTGAGGCTGGCGGGAACCGGCCAGTCGTGCATGGCGTAGGAACGCAGCAGCACGGCGTCGGGATTCTGAATTTCCGAGGCGACCTCATAGCGGTCGCGGGGCAGGCGTTCCAAACCGGAAACGCTGATGTTGTTCAGGGTGAGGATTTTGTACATGACGGGTCGCTACCTGAAAAAAGAAGGCCCCGGACGCGGACGGCCGGGGCGGGATTTACGGGGAATAAGGACTTAGCCGCGTCGCTGCTGGAAATCGGCCATAAAATCGGTCAGCGCCTTGACGCCTGCCAGCGGCACCGCATTATAGATGCTGGCGCGCATCCCGCCGACCGAACGGTGACCGGCCAGGGTGATCAAGCCTGCGGCCTTGGCTTCGGCCAGAAACGGCTTGTCCAGCGCCTCGTCGGGCAGGGTAAAGGGCACGTTCATCCACGAACGATAGGCCGGGTCCACCGGGTTTTTGTAGAAGCCGGATTCATCAATGGTTCGATACAGCAGGTCGGCCTTGGCCTTGTTGCGCTCGGCCATTGCGGTCAGGCCGCCCTGCGCCTTGATCCACTGGAACACCAGCCCGGCGATATACCAGGCATAGGTCGGCGGGGTGTTGTACATCGAGCCTTCTTTCGCCATGACCGCGTAATCGAGCATGGTCGGCGTCCCCGCCACGGTCTGGCCAATCAAATCCTCGCGGACGATGACAATGGTCAGGCCCGCCGGGCCGATGTTCTTCTGCGCTCCAGCGTAAATCACCCCGAATTGGCTGACATCCAGCGGGCGCGACAGCAAAGTGGACGACAAATCCGCCGCCAGCGGTGCAGCGACTTCAGGAACCGTGTGCATTTCGACGCCGTTGATAGTTTCGTTCGGCGTGTAATGCAGATAGGCGGCTTCGGGGTCGCAGTTCCAGGTCTCGCGGGCCGGGACTGTGGTGAAATTACCCGCCTCCGAACTGGCGACGACGTTGACCTGCGCGTATTTCTTGGCCTCGGCGATGGCTTTTTTCGACCACATGCCGGTGTTGAGATAATCCACCTTGCTCTTGCCGCGCAGCAGGTTCATCGGAATCGCTGCGAACTGGCTGGATGCGCCGCCTTGCAGAAACAGCACCTTGTAACTGGCGGGAATGTTCAGCAGTTCGCGCAGATCAGCCTCGGCCTGCTCGGCGATAGACACAAATTCCTTGCCGCGATGGCTCATTTCCATCACCGCCATGCCGGAACTGCGCCAATCCAGCATCTCGGCCTTGGCCTGTTCCAGAACCGCATCGGGCAACATGGCGGGACCGGCGCTAAAGTTGTAGGGACGTGACATTTTGGACTTCCTTATAGGACTTACAGAATCGCGGGCGATGGTAGCAGAAACCGCCAAACAGGGCATCCCGCCGCCCTCCGCTGAAAATTTGCGCTACTTTTCGAGAGTTGCAATTTGCGCCAAAGACAGTTGCGTGATCGCAGCAATCTGTTCCAGCGAAAAATTCATTGCCAGCAGCTTTTGGGCTATCTCTACTGCTTTACGCTGTTGACCTTTCTCGAAGCCTTCCTTAAAGCCTTTCTCGAAGTCTTTTTGGTAACTCGACAGGCGTTCAATGTTGATGTCGAGCATATCGTAGGTCTCCTCCTACTTTTTAAGCGTTTCTATTTCTGCCAAGGGCAGTTGCGTGATCGCGGCAATCTGTTCCGGCGAAAAATTCATTGCCAGCAGCTTTTGGGCTACCTCTACTGCTTTAAGCTGTTCACCTTTCTCGATACCTTTCTGATAACTGGGCAGACGTTCAATGTTGATTTCGAGCATATCGTAGGTCTCCTGAATATTGACGTTGAAATGGCGATTATCCGCCAGGATTTCCAGCATTTGCAGGCATTCGCGCAGTCGCCCTTCATCCTGACCCATCAGATTCCGCAGCTTCTCCAACAGCCGCACCACCACCACTTGTGGATCATCGCCGCCAAATCGCACAGGATCGCCAGCACCAGAGCGTCGGGATTCTGACTCTCGTAGAGCGTGTGATAATCCATTTCCCGCATGTTGACCAGATCATAGCGGTACTGCAATTGCGGGCTATTCAGGCCGGACGCCATGCTTAACCGCTCGGAACCGATATAAACCAGGCATTGATGAATGCGATAGCCCGGATACGCCAGATAAATGTCACTCAAATAACGCAGCATCCGCATTGCCATTTGTGGGTCGTTATTATTCTGAATTTCCAGATGGAGGATGAACGGTTCGCCCTGAATCGGGGTTACTCTCGCGACTAAATCAGCGCGGCGATCTTCGATCCGATGGGTTTCGGTGGAGAGCAATTCGGCGTCCACCAATTCCAGCTTGAACAGATAAACCGCCATGTCCAGCAGAATGCGCTTGAGAATGCTTTTGGAGATGATGTCCTTCTGACCCATCGGCTACACCTCGCCGTAATGAACGCCAGCGCCAATCCAGCGCCGAATCAGCGCTTCCACCCGTTCCGGTTGATCGCGCAACAGTTCATCCGCCACATGGCGCACCGCATTCAGCAAGTCCTGATCGCGCAACAGATCAGCGACGCGCAAGGTCTGTTCGCCAGTTTGGCGAGTGCCCAGCACCTCACCGGGACCGCGCAGTTCCAGATCGCGGCGAGCGATTTCAAAACCGTCATGGCATTCCCGCAGCACCGCCAGCCGGGCGTGAGCGATTGGCGACAGCGGCGGCCGATACAGCAACACGCAACTGCTGGCCGTCGCGCCGCGCCCCACCCGCCCGCGTAATTGATGCAATTGCGCCAGTCCCAGCCGTTCGGCGTTCTCGATAATCATCAGGCTGGCGTTCGGCACGTCCACACCCACTTCGATCACCGTGGTCGCCACCAGCAAATCGAGATCACCGGCCTTGAACGCCGCCATCGCCGCTTCCTTGGCCGCCGCCGCCAACCGACCGTGGGCCAAGCCGATCCGCAGTTCCGGCAGAATCTCGGTCAGGCGTTCGGCGGTCGCCGCCGCTGCCTGACATTGCAAGGCTTCGGATTCTTCGATCAGCGGACACACCCAATAGGCTTGCCGACCGCTGCGGCAGGCTTGGCGAATCCGCTCAACCACCTCCTCACGGCGGGTATCGGGCATCACCACGGTTTTCACCGGCTGCCGACCCGGCGGCAGTTCGTCCAAAGTAGAGGTGTCGAGATCGGCGTAGGCGCTCATCGCCAAGGTGCGCGGGATTGGGGTGGCGGTCATGATCAATTGGTGCGGGCAATGGCCGCGCTGCCGTCCCTTCTCCCGCAGCGCCAAGCGTTGATGAACGCCAAAACGGTGTTGTTCGTCAATAATCGCCAGCGCCAGATGGGCAAACACCACATTGTCCTGAAACAGAGCGTGAGTGCCGACGGCAATGTGAATGTCACCGGCCAGCAGCCGTTGCAGCATCATCTGCCGCGCTTTTCCGGTCAGGCGTCCGGTCAGCCAGGCGACTTCAACGCCCAGCGGTTCCAGCCAGTCGCGGAAACTGCGGTAATGCTGTTCGGCCAGCAATTCGGTCGGCGCCATCAACGCCGCCTGGGCGCCGATTTCCACTGCCCGCAGCGCGATAGCGGCAGCCACTACGGTTTTGCCGGAGCCGACATCGCCTTGCAGCAAGCGCAGCATCGGGCGGGGCAGGGCGCTATCGGCGCCGATCTCCGTCAATACCCCGCTGCTGCGCACCGGTTAGTGTGAACGGCAGTCGTTCGATAAACCGCTGACTTAAGCCGCTGCTTCCAGCCACCAGCGGCGATGCGGTCTGCTGTTGCACCCGCTGCCGCAACCGGCGCAGGCTCAGTTGATGAGCCAGCAGTTCCTCAAAGGCCAGTCGCGCCGCGCCGGATGACGGCCAGTCTCCAGTTCCGCCAATACGGTATCGGCTGGCGGCTGATGCAGCAGCTTCACCGCCTCGCTGATCAGCATTAATTTGAGCGGCAGCCGCACGTTAGGCGGAAGCAGCTCCGGCAGCAGCCCTGTTGTATCCAGTTGTGTCAGCGCCTGCTCGGCCAGACTGCGCAAGGTGAATTGCTGCAAGCCGGCGGTGGCGGGATAGATCGGCGTCAGCCAGTCGGCGATGGTTGAATCATCGGGACTGATCCGGCGGCATTCGGGGTGAATGATTTCCAGACCGTTATACCCCGCCCGCACCTCGCCGAAACAGCGCAATCGGGTCCCCGGCTGACTGAACAGTTGTTCCTGGGCCGGGCTGAAATGGAAAAAGCGCAAGGTCAGAATGCCGGTTCCATCGCGCAAGTGGCACAGCAGAAAGCGCCGACCGCGGCCGGTAATTTCGGCCCCGGTGATTTCGGCCTCGATCTGAGCTTCCTCACCGGGGCGCAATTGCGCTATCGGGGTAATGCGGGTGCGATCCTGATAGCGCAGCGGCAGATGCAGCAGCACGTCTTCGACGGTGCGGATGCCCAGCCGCCGCAACCGATCCGCCAGCTTTGGCCCGACCCCTTTCAGCGCCGTGACCGGCATCGGCGTCGGCTCCGGTTTCTGGGGCCAGGCCGCATTCTCGACGGCGGATATCTCAGCCATCCAGCGCCAGGATGGCGTCCATCTCGACCTGAGCGCCGCGCGGCAAGGCGGCGACGCCAATGGCGGCGCGAGCGGGATACGGCTGCGGGAAGTACTCGGCCATGATCTGGTTGACCAAGGCGAAATGACCGAGATCGATGAGGAAGACATTGAGTTTGACGGTATCGGCCAGGCTGCCGCCAGCGGCCTGGGCCACCGCCGCCAGATTGCGGAAGACCCGATGAATCTGCGCGTCCATGTCGCCATCCACCAACTGCATGGTGGCGGGATCAAGGGGAATCTGGCCGGAAAGATAGACCGTCGTTCCGACCTTGACGGCCTGGGAGTAAGTGCCGATAGCGGCAGGAGCCTGGTCGGTATGAATAATTTCACGCGCCATGATGGAATCCTTCAGTTGAAATCGCAGGGCTTCTCGAAAGCAAACCGCTCAGGGCTTTCGCTCCATCCGTTCGCCCTGACGCTTCGGCAAGCTCAGCGGTCGAAGGGCATTCATCGGTAAAAATACGGGGTTCGACAGGGCTTCACCCCGAACGGTTTTTGAACCTGAAGCGAAAGTCCTGCCGCTAACTGCGTCGGGCCAGCTTCAACGCTTCGGGCAGTGTGCGTAACTGGCGCATCACTCGCGCCAGATGAGCGCGGTCATGGACGTTGAGCAGCAAATGCACGGTGGTGGTGTTGCCGTCGCGTTCAGTGGTGTTGATGGTTTCAATGTTGGAGTCAGTCGCGGAGATCGCCGCTGCAATCGTCGCCAGCACCCCGCGCCGGTTGGCGACATCCAGTCGCAATTCCGCGCTGAAGTCGGCGTTGACGTGCGGCTCCCATTCCACTTCGATCCATTTTTCCGGATTCTTGCGATAGCCGGCGACGTTATTGCAGTGATCGCGGTGGATTACGATCCCGCGCCCGGCGTTCAGATAGCCGATGATGGCGTCGCCCGGCAGCGGCCGACAGCATTTGCCAAAGCTGACCACTGCGCCTTCGGTGCCCTTGATCAGCAGCGGTTGGGCGCTGGCGTCCGGCGAGGCGATATCGCCGGAGTCATCTTCTGGCAACAGCCGTTTGGCGACCAGCGCCGCCACCCGGTTACCCAGGCCAATATCAGCCAGCAGTTCATCAAAGCTGCTCAGATTAAATTCCTGAATCAGGCTTTGCACCCGCTCGGTCGGCAATTCGTCCAGACTGCCGTTGTGACTGATCAGCGCCTTTTCCAGCAGCCGCTTACCCAGCAGGATCGCCTCTTCGCGTTGCAAGTGTTTGAGATAATGGCGAATACTGGCGCGGGCCTTGGCGGTGACCACGAAGTTGAGCCAGGCCGGATTGGGGCGGGCGGTAGGAGTAATGATGACCTCAACCGTCTGGCCGGTTGAAAGCGGGGTGCGCAGTGGGGCCAGTCGCCGATCCACCTTGACGCCGACGCAGGTGTTGCCGACATCGGAATGAATGGCGTAGGCAAAATCCACCGCCGTTGCGCCGCGCGGCAGTTCAATAATTTCCCCGCGTGGGGTGAAGACATAAACCTCGTCGGGAAACAGGTCCACCTTGACGCTTTCCAGAAACTCGACCGGATTGCCGGCTCGGCGCTGCATGTCCAGCAATTTGCGCAGCCATTCGCGGGCGCGCTGTTGGGCATGATTGCCCTGACTGTCGCCACTGGATTTATAGCGCCAGTGCGCGGCGACGCCGACCTCGGCCATGACGTGCATTTCTTCGGTGCGAATCTGCACCTCGATGGGGACGCCGTTTGGCCCGAATAGAACCGTGTGCAGCGATTGGTAGCCATTGGCCTTGGGGATGGCGATATAGTCCTTGAACCGCCCCATGATCGGTTTGTACAGGCTGTGCATCGCGCCCAGCGCCCGGTAACAGGTATCGGCGCTGTCCACGATAATGCGCACCGCGTACACGTCATAGACTTCCTTGAACGGCAGCCGCTTTTGCCGCATTTTCTGGTAGATGCCCCACAGATGCTTGCTGCGGCCCATGACTCGCCCCTTGATGCCTTCGTCATCCAGCCGGTTTTGAATCCGCGCCTCCAGTTGGCTGACGATCTCGCGGCGATTGCCGCTCATCTTGCGCACCGCTTCCTGTAAAACCTGGAAGCGCAACGGGTGCAGGTGGCTTAATCCCAGGTCTTCCAGTTCCTGACGCAGATGATTCATGCCCAGGCGGCCCGCTATCGGGGCGTAAATCTCCAGCGTTTCGCGGGCGATGCGGCGGCGCGATTCCGGGCGCATCGCGCCGAGGGTGCGCATGTTGTGCAGCCGATCCGCCAGCTTGATCATGATCACCCGCAAATCCTTGGCCATCGCCAGGAACATTTTGCGGAAGTTTTCGGCCTGCGCTTCCAGCTTGGAATTGAACTGAATTTGGGTGAGCTTGCTGACGCCATCCACCAGATTGGCGACTTCCGGCCCGAAATGGAGGCCAATCTGCTCCTTGCTGTAGTGAGTGTCCTCGATCACGTCGTGCAGCAACGCGCCCAGCAGGGTTTCGTGATCAAAGCGGACATTGGCGAGGATGCGAGCGACCGCCAGCGGATGAAAAATGTACGGTTCGCCGCTTTTGCGGTAGATGCCGGCATGAGCCTCAGTGGCGAAATAGCAGGCTTCGCGCAGTTGCTCAACCTGTTCCAGCTCCAGATATTCACTGACAATGGCGCAAAGATCGTCAATCCGCAGCCGCAAATCATCCACCCAGTCATCGTCAACCGCCAGCTTGCGGCCCTGGTAGATGATTTCGTTGCGAACATCCCGCGCCAGCGTACTCATGACCTGCAATCTCTCAAGTGGGCAAACTCAGTTCATCCATCCGTTTTGGGCGGAGAGTCGGCGCGAACGGCTTCCGGTTTTAGCGGGGCAGCGCGTCCAAATTTTTCCCGGATAAAGTGGTCAAGCTTGCCCTCGGCCAATTCGCGCAGCGCCACCACGGTCGGCTTATCGTTTTCCCAGGGAACCAGCGCCTCTTTGCCCATCGCCAGATCGCGGGCGCGACGGGCGGCGATCAGCACCAGTTCAAACCGGTTGTCTACCCGGTCGAGACAGTCTTCAACAGTGATTCGGGCCATTCGAGAAATTCTCCAGACGCGGCAATTGCCGATTTGAGGGCAGGCAGTTTAATGAAAAACAAGCAGTTATGACAATAGCGCCTGAAGCAGTTCGCGTCGCCGCTGCAATTGCGCCGCCCGCCGCTGACGCTGCGCGATCACGATAGCGCGCAATTCATCCAGCGCAGTGGCAAACTCATCGTTAATCACCAGATAGTCAAACTCGGCGTAATGCGACAGTTCGTCCAATGCCGCCGCCATGCGCCGATCAATGACCTCGGCGCTATCCTGATTGCGCCCGGTCAGCCGTTGCCGCAAGGCGTCCCGCGAAGGCGGCAAAATGAAGATGCTGGCGCTTTCCGGCATCTGTTCTCGCACCTGTTGCGCGCCCTGCCAGTCAATTTCCAGAATCACATCCTGATCGTTCTGTAATTGATCCAGCACTGCGGCGCGACTGGTGCCGTAGCGATTGCCGAATACCAGCGCGGATTCCAGAAAAGCATCGACCTTGAGCATGTCCTCAAAAGTAGCCAACGATACGAAATGGTAATGAACGCCATCCTGTTCACCGGGGCGCGGCGGGCGCGTGGTGTGGGAGACGGAAACTGTAATTCCGGGCGTGATTTCAATCAGGCGGTTAACCAGGCTGGTTTTGCCCGCGCCGGACGGGGCGGAAATAATGAACAAGGTTCCTATCGGCATGGACATTCGACTCGACAGTAGTAAGTCTATAAATGCGTCTGAGTGTTCAAGACAGGGCGATGAATAAAGATTTAATCAAGTCCACGCGGTTATCAAAATGCTCCGGTGGACTTTTCCCACTTATTAAGCGGCAGACCCGCTGGATCGTCAATTCAGCCTGACCACGCCGACAGTCTCTTCAAGCCTTGCCAGCCATGCCTTGATTTCAGGCTTTTACGTCGGAACCTAGGCCGTGTTCACAAAATAGCTAACGAAGCATAATGACGATAAGCGCAAGGGTAACGAAGGCGAGGAAATGATCCTTGAGTTTTTCATAGCGGGTAGCGACTCGGCGGAACTGCTTGAGTTTATTGAAGAGGCGCTCGACTTTGTTGCGCTGCTTGTAGAGTTCCTGGTCATAAACGATGATATCCAAGCGGTT
>JAAUTD010000096.1 GCA_012031845.1 Synechococcaceae cyanobacterium SM1_2_3 | reverse complement strand
CCAGCCAAGGTTTCCAGATTGCGTTCGGTATTTAACGACTGATTCCAGCGGGCCATCGTTCGCATTGCGAACTCAACGGCCAGAACAGGGAAATATCCATTGAATGCACCTGATCGTTGAGATCGAAATCAGGCTGATCGCGATCCATCAGATAGGACACATTCAACAACTGCCGGGGATTGGCGTAGTAGCGCACATCCACCGCGCCGCGCAGCACCTCATTATTATCCGGTTCCAGTTGGACGCCGCCCTGCACCGTCCAGCGCGAAGACAGAGTGACCTGGCCTTGCGCGATCAGGCCGGAGCTGGAAGCAGTTTCCGGCGGGGCGTCGGGAGTCAGGGTGACCCGGCGATCCTCGAAATACTGAATCTGGCCGATGCTGGCGCGTAGCCGTTCGCGGCCACTGGGGCCGTCAATCACCCGCGTGGTCACTGCGGCGGTCAACTGGTTGGCGTCGCCCATCCGATCCGCGCCGACAAAACGGTTGCGACGGAACAGCCAGTCCGGATCGCGATCCATCAGGGCGCTGTCAAACAGCGGAATATCGTTTTGATTGCGGTAGGGGACATACAGATAAAACAGACGCGGCTCCAGCGTTTGGGTTCCGGCGCTTACGCCCAGCCAGTCGGACTGCAAGGCTCGCTCAAAAACTAGCCCGCTGTCCAGACTGAAAGTAGGCGTCGTGCGCGACGGGCTGTCTTTAGCGTCGGGTGCGGTGTCGCTCAGTTGATAGCCGGTGTAGCGGACCCCAGCCTCCGGTTTGATGAAGCCCCACGACGGCTGATAGTTCCAGCCCAGGGTCGGCCACAGGTCCAGCCGGGGCGCCGGTCACCAGGTCAGTCTGCTGGAAATGCACAGCCTCACCATAAAGCTGGTAATTGAGGCCGCCGCCGCTGGATGGCCACGCGCCAGTGAGCAACAGTTGCGGCAGGCGTTGATAGGGTTTGCCGCTAACCGCAAAAAGCGCCGGATTCAGAATTTGATAGCCCTGCACTCGCGCCAAGGCTTGCCAGCCATTGCCGTAGTAGCGGCTGTCGAGATGCCGCTCCAGATAGTTGACGGTCAGGAAATCCAGGTTATTGCTCAAATCGCGCAGGTAATCGTCATCGGAGACGTATTCAAAACGCAGGTCGGTATACAGATTTGGCAGCGGCGCGGCGCGATCACTGACATTGAACGAACCCCGGCTGCCCTCATAGCGCCGATCATCAGGCAGATATTCCAGACCGAGCTTGCCCTGATGCCAGGTTTCAAGAAACCGGTACTCCAGACCCAGCAAAATTCCGCGCTCGGTATGATGCGCGGGGTGATGGTCATGTCCCGATTGGGCGCGATATTCCAGTAATAGGGCATTTGCAAGTCCATGCCGGACTGACTGTCGTAGCCCTGTCTCGGAAACAGGAAACCGGATTGGCGCTGGTCGTTAATCGGGAATGACAGATAAGGGAAATAAAAGACTGGGGTGTTTTTGAAGGCCAGCACAATGTCGGTGGCCACGCCGCGTCCGGTCGCTTCATTCAAATTGATCTCGTCAGCGCGCAATTGCCACATTTCCTTGCCACGCGGACAAGTGGAGTAGGTGGCGTCTCGTAACTGGCTTTGTTGCTGATTCTGGTTGACCCGCGCTTCCTTGGCCGAACCTTGGGCGTTGCGTTCGGGCCGGTAGTACTCCACATCCTTGAACCAGCCAGTTTCGTTATTCAGATCAACTTCCGCCTGTTTGCCGCGCACCGCCTGACGCGGATCGCCATAAACAAAGCCGTTGTCAGCGCGGGCGCGATTGTCGGCCCGATCCAGGGTGATCCGGTCGGCGCGCAACCGTTGATCGCCACGAGACAGATGGGCGTCGCCTTCCAGCCGCGATTCAGCGGGCGAAGAGTCAAGGCGTGTCGCCTCGGCCTGAAGCGGCTGTTCATCAAGCGGTGGCGGATTGGCGGTGGCCGGGACAATCTCCTGCGCCAGTTCATCGGGTTCGCACAGCGCCCAGCGCTCGGTCAGGCCGGCAGATTGCGCCCAAACGCTGGTGAGCGGCAGCAGCACCAGCACAGCACCGATCAGGAATTTTCGAGAATGCGAGGTCACGGCACGAGGTTTTACGGGTGAATTAAAGTGCCTTAACATCGCATAGATTGATTTTGGCTGCAATCACACCCGGATGGAGCGAACCTTAGTGAATGACCGTGAGCAGTTGTTGCGACAATGGCTGGATGCGGTGTTGCCTGCGCCGCTGACCCGCCTAGCGCCAGCGTCCAGCGACGCCAGTTTTCGCCGCTATTTCCGGGTCTGGTCTGCCGATCAGACCCGGATTGTGATGGACGCCCCGCCGGATAAGGAAGACTGTCGGCCCTTCATCGCCATCGCCCAGGCGTTGCGCGGACTGGGTTTGAACGCGCCCGATGTGCTGGCCGCCAATCTGGATCAGGGCTGGCTGCTGCTCACTGATCTGGGCAGCCGCCAATATCTGGCTGAACTGGACGCGCACCGCGCCCCCCGGCTGTATGACGACGCGCTGGCGGCGCTGGCGCGGTTGCAAACCGGCGGCGATCCCGATTCAACCTTGCTGCCGCCCTACGATGCCGCCCTGCTGTATCGGGAAATGGATCTGTTCCGCGACTGGTTTTTGGGCCGGTTGCTGGGTCTGGAGTTGCGCGAGGAGAGCATCATGCGCTCGACCAGGCTTTTGCCCTGCTGGCGGGCAATGCCCTGGAACAGCCCCAGGTCTGGGTGCATCGGGATTACCACTCGCGCAACTGATGATCACCGACCCGGATAATCCCGGCATTCTGGATTTTCAGGACGCGGTGGTGGGCGCGGTCACTTACGATCTGGCTTCGCTGCTGCGAGATTGCTACATCGCTTGGCCGCGCTCGCAGGTCGAGGCTTGGGCGCTGGATTACCGGGTGCGGCTGCGGGCGTTGGGTATGAATGGACTGGACGACGCCGGGCAATTTCTGCGCTGGTTTGATCTGATGGGCGTCCAGCGTCATCTCAAAGCCGTCGGCATCTTCGCCCGGCTTTATCTCCGCGACGGCAAACCGGGTTATCTGGGCGACATTCCCCGCACCTTGAACTATGTGCTGGAAGTGACGGGCCGCTATGTGGAACTGGCGGATTTACAGCGCCTGTTGCGGGCGCGGGGCGTAGATCAGTGGCGGGCGGAGCTGTGAAAGCGATCATTCTCGCCGCCGGGCGCGGCGAACGGATGCGCCCGCTGACCGATCACACCCCAAAGCCGCTGTTGCTGGTCGCGGGCAAGCCGTTGATCGTTCACCATATTGAAGCGTTGCGGGCGGCGGGCGTCACCGATCTGGTGATCAATACCGGCCACCTCGGCGAGCAACTGCCCAAGGCTTTGGCTGACGGGCGGGATTTTGGCGTTCACATTGTTTATTCGCCGGAGCCGCCGGAGGCGCTGGAAACTGGCGGTGGGATTTTTCAAGCCTTGCCGCTGCTAGGGCCAGAGTCGTTTTTGGTGGTCAACGGCGACATCTGGACTGATTTTCCCTTCGCCAGCCTGCCGCCCGCGCCCATTGGCTTGGCGCACCTGGTTCTGGTGAATAACCCGCCGCATCATCCCGATGGCGATTTTGCGCTGGCGACCGATGGGCGGGTTACTGAGTTGGGTGGGCCACGCTGGACTTTCAGCGGGATCAGCGTGTTGCGACCGGAATTATTCCGCGATTGCAGCCCTGGCCGGTTTCCCTTGGGACCGTTGTTGCGCCAGTTCATGGCGATGGGACGGGTCAGCGGCGAGCGATATGCGGGCGGCTGGCGCGACATCGGCACGCCGCAACGGCTGGCGGAACTGGATCGCGAACTCAGCGCACCACAGCAATAACCCGGTTTGGCTTAATCAGTCGATTGCACCGGCGCGGTGCTATTCATCCGCAGCATTTCATTCTCGATCCAGTTTTCCACCTGCTGGTTCAGCGCCTGCGGCGACAGACCCTCGCTGGCGATCAGCGGGCCGAAAACCACCTGAACCGTGCCGGGCCGCTTGAGAAACTGACCACGCGGCCAGAATTCGCCTGAGTTGAGCGCGACCGGAAGAATCGGACAACCACTGCGCGCCGCCAGCGCGGCGCCGCCCATCCCATAGCGTTGACGCACTCCCGGCGCAACCCGAGTGCCTTCCGGGAAGATCACCACCCACTGCCCCTGCTGTAGATATTGAGTGCCCTGCCGGATTACCTGCTTGACGGCTGAAGCGCCCATCTCACGATTGATGGCAATCGGGCGCAGCAAGGCGATGGCCCAGCCGAAAAACGGCAGCCATAACAGTTCGCGCTTGATCACCCAGGCGACTGGCGGCAGATATTGATGGAGAAACAGGGTTTCCCAAGTGGATTGATGCTTGGCCATCACCACCACTGGCTGATTGGGAATATGCTCCACCCCACTCAATTGGTACTGAATCCGGCAGGTCATGCGCAGCCACCAGATAGCAAATCGGGTCCAGCACTGGGAAATCCGGTAACGCCAGACAAAGGGTAACGGAGCGCTCAGCATTACCAGTGAAGCGACTACGCTAACCGAGAGCACCAAGCCGATGCCAAATAGCAAGGATCGCAACAACAGCAGCAGCGTAGTCAGGTTGTCAGTCATTCGGGCGAACATGCGAGGCTCGAAGGGTTATTCAGTCAGGTTGAGTGATGAGATAGTCGGCTACAGCAGCCAGATCGTCGAAAATCGGGACATTGGCGCAGCTTTCGGATTGATCGGCCAGAGTTCGGGCGCCTTTACCGGTTCGCACCAGCAGTGGTTTGGCGCTGGCCGCCCGCGCCGCCCGGATGTCGCGCACACTGTCGCCGACCACTGGTGATCCATTCAGGCTGCATTTCAACCGCCGCCCAATATCCAGCAGCATTCCCGGATTGGGCTTGCGATAGGGATTAGCCTCGTCCACATCCGGGCAGAAAACACCGCGTCAATCAGGCCGCCGACTTCCTGAACCATCCGGTACATTTTTTTGTGGATTAGGTTGAGCGTTTCCAGATCGAATAAGCCGCGCCCGATGCCGGACTGGTTGGTGGCGACCACGACGCGATAACCGGCATGGTTAAGGCGGGCAATCGCTTCCAGGCTGCCAGGAATCGGCAGCCATTCGTTGGGGGATTTAATAAAGGCGTCAGAGTCCTGATTGATCACGCCGTCGCGGTCGAGAATGATGAGTTTCATGGTGAGGGCGATGATCGCATTTCGTGGTCAAGCCGTGGATGATCCAGCTTCGCGTGAAACCTGGCGCTGAACCTCGGCGAATGTTTCACGTGAAACCGGGGATTTAATGAACTTGGGCGAGCGCTTTTACGTGAAAACTGCTGATCGCTTCAATCCTGTAACCGTGAAAAGTCGGCGACGCGCAGGAACAGGCTGCTAAGTTCGTTCAACAGGGCAATGCGATTGTCGCGCAGCGCTGGATCATCAGCCATGACCAGCACCTGGTCGAAGAAAGCGTCCACCGGTTCGCGCAAGCCCGCCAGCCGATTCAGAGCTTCGCCATAGAAACCGGCATCCATCAGCGGGATGACTTCAGAGGACAATTCCGCCAGCCGCCCGGCCAAAGTCTGTTCAGCCTCTTCGGCCAGTAGATCAGGACGCACCGCAAAGGGCAGCGCGGTTTCCATCTTTTAAGGATGTTCGCGAATGGCGCTTGTTGGCGGCGGCCAGACTGGCGGCTTCCGGTAACTGGCGGAAGGCATGGACAGCGCGCAGCCGCCGGTCGAAATCCAGCGGACGAGTGGGGCGGCAATCCAGCACCGCCTCAAAGGCATCCGGGGCGCATACCTTGATCAAGATAGTAGCCGCGCAACCGATCCACGATGAACGCGAATACCGCCTCGATTGCGTTATCAGCGCGGATCGCTGGATCGAACTGGCCGGCGGCTTGTTCCAGCAGCGTTTGCAAATCCAGATCAAGCTCGCCTTCAATCATAATCCGCAGTACGCCCAAGGCGGCGCGACGCAACGCAAACGGGTCTTTGGCCCCGGACGGGGCCTGACCAATCGCAAAAATTCCGGCCAGGGTATCCAGCCGTTCAGCCAGCGCCAGCGCCCTACCCGTTGCAGTCATCGGCAGGCGGTCGCCGGCGAAGCGCGGCAGATATTGCTCTTCCAGGGCTTGGGCGACCTCCGGCGCTTCCTGATCATGCAGGGCGTAATAGCGGCCCATAATCCCCTGAAGCTCCGGGAACTCCTGCACCATCTGACTGAGCAGGTCGCACTTCGCCAGCCGCGCTGCCTGTTCCGCCCAGTCAGGATTGCCGTGACCGTGTTCAGCGATGAATCGGGCCAGCGTCGCTACCCGTTCGCTTTTTTCCGCCTGAGTGCCCAATCGCTGCTGGAACACCACCTGCTTCAGCGCTTCCATTCGCGCCGCCAGCGGTTGTTTGCGATCCTGATTCCAGAAAAATTCGGCGTCGCTGAAACGCGGACGGATCACCCGCTCGTTGCCCGCCCGCACCTGCGCCGGATCGCGGCTTTCCAGATTGGTCATAGTGATGAAATGCGGCAAGAGTCGGCCTTCAACGTCCACCACCGGGAAATAGCGCTGATTATCCTGCATGGTGCTGATCAGGGCTTCGGCGGGCACATCGAGAAAACGCTGTTCAAAGTTGCCCGTCAACGCTACCGGCCATTCCACCAGCGCGGTCACTTCATCGAGCAACTCCGGTTTGATGACCGCCATGCCATTGATCTGATCTGCGGCGGCTTCGGCCTGGGCGCGCACCGCATCGCGGCGCTGGTCAAAGTCGGCAATCACCCGGCCTGCACTGGCGAGTTGCCGGGCGTATTCCGCAGGCGCAGTCACCCGGATCGGATCGGGATGGTGGAAGCGATGGCCGCGAGTTTCCCGGCCCGACTGGACACCGAGAATCGTAGCCGGAATCACCTCATCGCCGAACAGCAGGATGGCCCAATGCACCGGACGGACAAATTCATCATCGCGGTCGCCCCAGCGCATCCGCTTGGGAATCGGCAGAGCGGCGAGGGCGGCGAGGACAATGTCGGGAATCAGGTCGGCGGTGGCTGCGCCCGGTTCGGCGCTGACATGCACCAGCCAAACCCCTTTATCGGTTTGCTGCTGCTGCAACTCAGGGACGGCGACCCCGCAGGAGCGGGCAAAGCCTTCAGCCGCTTTGGTCGGCTGGCCGTCTGGCCCGTAGGCGGCGCTCAACGCTGGGCCGCGCCGTTCCAGTTGCCGGTCCGGTTGGCGGATCGGCAGTTGCTCGATCAGCACGGCCAGCCGTCGCGGTGTGGCAAAGCGGTGGATCGCGGTGATGGGCAGACCGGCTTTTTCCAGTCCGTCGCGAATCCCCTGCTCAAAGGACATGGACAGGTTCAACAGGGCTTTGGGCGGCAATTCCTCGGTGCCGATTTCAATCAGCAAATCGCGGCGATCAACCATGAGCGGTCTCCAGATTTGCGGTAGTCGCTGCCGCTTGCCGGGCGCACATCGGGAAGCCTCGTGCGGCGCGGGCGTCGTAATAGGCTTGCGCTACCGCTCGCGCCAGACCGCGCACCCGCAGGATAAACCGCTGGCGTTCGGTCACTGAAATCGCTTTGCGGGCGTCCAGCAGATTGAAGGTGTGGGAGGCTTTCAGGGTCATTTCATAAGCCGGCAGCGGCAGACCGAGTTCAATCAATCGCTGGCTTTCCGTCTCACAGGTGTCGAACCAGCCAAACAGCGCGGCGGTGTTGGCGTGTTCAAAGTTGTAGGTGGACATTTCCACTTCGTTTTGGTGAAACACGTCGCCGTAACTGACTCGACCGAGCGGGCCATCGGTCCACAGCAGATCAAAGACGCTTTCGACCCCTTGCAGATACATGGCGATGCGCTCCAGACCGTAGGTGATCTCGCCGGTGACCGGCTTGCAATCCAGCCCGCCGACCTGTTGAAAATAGGTGAACTGGGTGATTTCCATGCCGTTCAGCCACACTTCCCAGCCCAAGCCCATGCGCCCAGTGTCGGCGATTCCCAGTTGTCCTCGACAAAGCGAATGTCGTGAATCAGCGGATCAAGGCCGAGTTCCTTCAGCGAACCCAAATAAAGGTCTTGCAAATCCAGCGGCGACGGCTTGATCACGACCTGGTATTGATAATAGTGCTGCAAGCGGTTGGGATTTTCGCCATAGCGGCCATCGGTAGGGCGGCGCGACGGTTGCACATAGGCGGCGCTCCACGATTCGGGGCCAATAGCGCGCAGGAAAGTGGCGGGATGAAAGGTTCCCGCGCCTACTTCCATGTCATAAGGTTGCAGCAGTACGCAACCTTGCCGCGCCCAGTATTCTTGCAGGGCCAGAATCAGCCCTTGAAAGCTTGAAACATCGCGCACAAGCGCCTCCGTAAGCCGAAAAGGGCGGCTTGGCCGCCCTTGAATGTGTTCTGTGTCGTGAATCGTCGTAGACCAAGTATAGCCCGGCGGGGCAGTCGGATTCACCCTGCCCAGCCTTGTAAGGTTTCACGTGGAACCGGTAATCCAAGGTTTCATGCGGCGCAACCCGGCTCATGCCCTCGGCGCGTTGCGTAAGGTTTCACGTGGAACCAGAAACGTAAGGTTTCACGTGAAATATAGCCTTGGGTACACTCATCTTTAGATAAACCCCTTAAATCAACCGCTCACTATTCTGCTCTGCTGACCGCGATCCATCACCGGGAGATTTAGCTCATGCGTTGTCCCGACTGCAACCACCATCAGAAATACCGTGAAGGCACCCGCTGCACTAAGTGCGGCTATCAATTTGTCTTTAGGAAGAAAGACGACAACATCACCGACTACGGTTTGCGCCAGATCATCAAGCGGCTGTCGGATAATGGTCAATATGCCTTTACCGCGACCCAACTGGCGTTGGACATCTGCCGTTCCTGGCACGGCAAGGGCGGACTGATCGGCGGCATCATCTTCACTATCACGATCTCGCTGATTCTGTTTTTCTTCTTCGAACTGCACTGGATCGCGAGCATCATCGTCCTGATGATCGGCATCCCGTTGACGATCTGGATCAATCAGCGGCAAAAAACCGCGTTACCCTTTCACAAGGCCAGTGCGCTCATTCGCCGCTATCACCAGGCCCATCCCATCACTGCGCTGGCGGACGGCGCGGCCTTTCAGCAACAAAACGCCAGCGAACCTGAAGCGTTGTCCTATGCGCCAGAGCGGATTCTGGTGGTGGAGCGCGATGATCTGGTGGATATGCTGGTTCGCAACCGCTTTCACCTGACTTCAAAAACCGCCGTGATCAGTCGCAACGGTTATCCAGCGGCCATGTTTGCCGCCTGCCAGAAGTTTATGCGCGATCACCCCAACACCCCGGTGCATCTGCTGCACGACGCCTCATTATCGGGCTTTGGCATGGCCGCTCAATTGGGTGCGGATTGGCGCGGGGTTGATTTAGGCATTAACCGGCAAACGCTGGATAGCTGTAGCGGTAAGCTGCCCTGGCTGCCGGCCGCTGATCAAACCAAAGCTGGAATGTGGAGCATCCAGCATACCCAGATGCTGGGGCGTAATTACCGGGTTCCGGTTGATTTTGTCGGGCCGAAACCGTTGCTGGGCTTATTGAGCGCAGCAGTGATCGCCGGGGCGCTGGCCTTGATAGCCGCCGCTGACGCCTGGGGTGAGAGCGGCGTCGAAATAGACTATGGCTGAACTCAAGGCGAAAAGCGAAAAACGATATGTCCTGTCTCTTTGGCTATTTTGGCCCACCCGCCGATGATTTGCTGGAACGGATGGCGGCCCTGCTGGCGCATCGCTGCCCGCTCGGCTGGGAGCGAGTGCGCGGCGTCTCGGCCAGCGGCGATGCGGTCGCTATCGGCCACGGCCTCGCCTCCTGGAATCAGCCGTCGCAACTGGCCCAGCGCGGACAGAATATGCTGGGTTACGGCGGTGTTCTGTTCAATGCCGACGCACTCACTCATCGCCTCGATCCTGCTCTCCCTGTCGCAGACCGGTTGCTGATTGCATCGGATCAAGCTGCCGCCGTTGACCCGTTGCTGGAATCCTTGACCGGCGCTTTTGTGTTGGCGCTAAGTCACGGCGATTCGTTTTATCTGCTGCGCGATCCGGCGGGCGTGAAAGTGTTGTACTGGACCGTGCATCAGGGCCGACTGCTGTTCGCCAGCGAAATTAAGGCGCTGTTTGCCGACTCGTCGCTGCCGCGCCAGATGCGCCCTGGCGCTGTGCCGGAATATCTGACCTTCAGCTTCATTCCCGGCGCCAATACCATGTTCACCAGCATCGAGGAATTGCAGCCCGGTTCGATCCTGCATTTCCGGCGCGGTCAGGCGCGGGTGCGGCGTCATTTCTGCTTTGAGACTCTGGAAGGCGCAGCCCCGCGCCCGGCTGAACCGTATCCGACACTGGTGCGCACTGCATTGGAACAATCGGTGGCTGAATGTCTGGCGGTCAATCCCCACCAGCCGCCCGCTGTGTTTCTATCGGGCGGCATTGATTCCAGCGCGGTGCTGGCGGTGGCCGCGCAGCAGTTGCCGCAGACGCCAATTCCCACCTTCTCGGTGCATTTTGGCGCGGAATACGTCAGGGAAAATGACTTCGTGCAGTTGATGGTGGATCGCTATCGCACCGATCATCACTGGCTGGAAATTCGCCCGACTGGGTTTCTGGAACAGATGCGCGAGATCATCTGGCGACTGGACGATCCCATCGGCGATCCGGTCACGGTACCCAATTACCTGCTGGCTCAGGCCGCCGCGCAAGTTTCCAAGATCGTTTTGAACGGCGAAGGCGGTGATCCCTGTTTTGGCGGCCCGAAGAATATCCCGATGCTGCTGGCTCGAATGTACGGGCCGCTGCCTGGCGATCCGCCGACCGGCTGGCTGGAGCGCAATTACCTTCGCGCCTTCCAGCGTGGCTATCAGGATTTGCGCGAATGGCTGGACCCGGCGTTGTTGCGTGAAGCAGGCGGCGATGAGGCGCTGGTGAGTCTGGTGGAACCGTTTTTTCAGGCGGCGCAACCGCAGGATTTCATCAATAAGCTGATGTGCATGAACATCCGGCTCAAGGGCGCTAACCTGATTCTGGTCAAGGTGGAAAAAATGACCGCAGCAAATGGCGTTTTGGCGCTGCCGCCGCTGTTCTCCCGCCGGATTATTGAAACCAGTCTGCGTTGCCCGCCAGATCTGAAACTGGAAGGCGCGGTGGAAAAAAGCGTCCTCAAGAAGGCAGTGCTAGACATTGTTCCACAGCCGATCATTGCCCGGCCCAAGGTCGGGATGATGGTGCCGGTGCGGTTCTGGTTTCAGGGCGACATGCGCCGTTACGGTGAAAAACTGCTGGCCCGGAAAAATCTGCAACGGATTGGCTTGTTCAAGCCCGATTATGTCAAACGCCTGATCAACTACGAGATGGAAGGCGTTCCCGGTCTGCGCCACGGGCTGAAACTGTGGATGCTGATCACCTTTCTGCTGTGGCATGAGCAAATGGTGGAAGCGCCGCTGCCCACTCAATCGCCGCCGCCTTTGCGCAACATCCCGCCCGCCTGAGCGGCTACTGTGGAGGAATGACCGTTCGGTTGATCATGGGATGGTCGTCATCGCGGGGGCCGAAATCGCTGTCGGGATGCCAGGCCACCACGTCCAAAGCCTCTTCACCGGTAAAAAAGGAATGCAGGCAGCCGGTTGGAATGTGCCAGCCCATGCCCGGCTGCAAGGGATAAGTCCCGTTAGGTGTGCGGCATTCACCGGTTCCCTTGAGGATGATCCCGATTCGCGCCGAGGGATGGGTATGCGGGGTTTGATCGGTGTGGGGTGGAATGTGCAGATGATCAAACAGGGATCGCCAGACGCGGCGGCAAATCAGCAAAGTGTCGTAC
>JAAUTD010000095.1 GCA_012031845.1 Synechococcaceae cyanobacterium SM1_2_3 | reverse complement strand
AGATTGACCGGATCATCGGCCTGGAACTGGGGGCGGACGATTATCTGCCCAAGCCCTGTAATCCACGAGAACTGCTGGCGCGGATACGGGCGATCCTGCGGCGGCGGGTGCGGGAAGCGCCAGGGACGCCGGGCGAAGCGGGTCAAGTGCGGCGCTTTGGCCCCTGTGAATTGCAACTGGGAACCCGGCGCTTGTGGCGCGATGGGCAGGAACTGACCTTGACCACGGGTGAATTCGCCCTGCTCAAAGCCCTGGTCGAACATCCACGTCGTCCACTATCCCGCGACCGCCTGCTGGATTTGGCGCGGGGCCGCGAACATGCCGCTTACGACCGTTCGGTGGATGTGCAAATTTCCCGGTTGCGGCGGTTGGTGGAACCCGACCCGACCCAGCCCCGCTATCTGCAAACCGTGTGGGGAATCGGCTACATGTTTGTGCCCGACGATTCGCCCGCATGAAGTGCTGGCCTCGCACCACCTTTGGCCGCACCGCTCTGTTGCTGGCCGGGGTACTGCTGTTGGCCAATATCACTGCGTTCGCTGTCATCCGCAGTTATCTGATCAGGGCAGGCATCGAACAACTGGCGGCAGTGATCGGCGCCTATGCCCAAACCCTGAGCCGGGTACTGGAGCCGATGGAACCGGAGGCCCGCGCCGCACTGCTGGCTACACCGCCGCCCGGCATCCGGCTGCGGCAAGATCCGCCGCCGGGCAATCCGCCCCAGTTATATTTTTTTCGCGAGTTGGCGCAGAAGCTAAGCGCCCGCTTCAACGATGAAATTGAGATACGGGTTCAGCGCAATGCGGAGGTTATCGTCTGGGGAAAGGCTCCGGGGCTGCTGGAGCTATGGATTGGCGTTCCCTTTAATAGCCTGGCTCAGTACGCGCCTACATTTCTGCTGCTGGTGCTGCTGTCCATCGCCGGATTGACGGTTATCGGCGCCGGTTTGGTCGTGCGGCAAATCAATTTGCCCCTGAAAAGACTGGTCACTGCCGCCCACCGACTGGGGCGGGAAGCCAATGCGCCGGTACTGGAGCCGGAAGGTCCCGAAGAAATCCAAGCATTGGCGCGGGCATTGAATCAAACCAGCGCCGCTCTCGCCCAATTGGCCGAAGATCGTGCGTTTATGCTGGCGGGCATCTCCCACGATCTGCGCAGTCCGCTGGCGCGGTTGAGCGTGGCTTTGGAACTGCTGGCAGGCGATGAGGAACTGAAAACCGGCATCCGCGACGACATCACGCACATTGACGCCATCATCGAGCAATTTACCGCGCTGGCCCGTCCTGAACAGGCGGAACCGCGCTGGCCCGGCGATCTTAATGAGTTAATCCGCACCGTGGTCGCCGCCAGCGAGCGCAACGGCCTGACCGTGCAGTTGCAACTGGCGGAATTGCCGTTGACCGTGTTTCAGCCATTGGCGCTGCGACGGGCGCTTACCAATCTGCTGGAAAACGCCCATCGTTATGGCCGCCCGCCGATCACAATCGCCAGCGCCATTGAATCCGGCGCGATTGTGATCCGGGTGCAGGACGGCGGCGATGGGGTGCCGGAATCGGAACTGGAGCGGCTTCTGCTGCCCTTTGTGCGGCTAGACGCAGCTCGCGCTACTTCCGGCACCGGGTTGGGTTTGGCGATAGCAGCGCGGATTGTTGCCGCACATGGCGGTCGGATCGCCTTGCGCAACCGGCCATGCGGCGGACTGGAAGCCCGGGTTGTCCTGCCGGTTACACAACCATGAGCGCAAGCCATCAACCCTCAAAATTCGGTTCGCGTTGTCGTTTTCAATGATTGTCCGTTCATTTAATCTGACGCTCCAGACTGAAACCAGTAAAAATCCTGCTGTATAACCATTGAACTTTTGGTGGAAGACCCTATCCTACTTTGCAAGCGTAAGCCCTTACGCCCGCCCGCTTCCCTCCCTGAGCGGGCTATATCCGGGCAACACGCCGGATACCTTATTAGCCCCGGTTTCACTCCCCCTTGTGACCGGGGCTTCTTTTTGCCCGCTGATCTTGAGAATTGCCCAGTCAGCCCAATCTTGGCTGATGGTAGTTGTGTACAATCCGGCATCAAACTTAGAGGCAAGCGCATGGAATCATTGCATGGCACCACGGTGATCGCGGTGCGCCGCAACGGTCGAGTCGTAATCGGCGGCGACGGCCAGGTGACCTTGGGCAACACCGTCATGAAAGGCAACGCCCGCAAGGTGCGGCGGCTCTATCAGAACAAGGTGATTGCCGGTTTCGCCGGCGGCACTGCCGATGCCTTTACCCTGTTCGAGCGATTCGAAGGCAAGCTGGAAAAACACGGCGGCAACCTGACTCGCGCTGCGGTGGAACTGGCCAAAGACTGGCGCACCGACCGGATGTTGCGGCGGCTGGAAGCCTTGCTGATCGTCGCCGATCTCGGCGTAACCCTGGTCATCTCCGGCAATGGCGATGTTATCGAGCCGGAGCGCGATTTGGCCGCGATTGGTTCGGGCGGCGCTTATGCCCAGGCGGCGGCCCAGGCTTTGCTGGAACACACAGAACTGGACGCCCGCGCCATTGTGGAACATGCCTTGAAAATTGCGGCGGGCATCTGCATCTACACCAATGAAAATCTGACTTTTGAAGAACTGGCGGGCGCGTGATCCACTCCTGGAATAATAGCCGCCCACCCTCCTGTTTTCGCCTCAGCCCTCGGACGGTAGCCGCGCCATGTCGGAGATGACCCCGCGAGAAATCGCTCAGGAACTGGATAAACACATCATCGGCCAGGATGCCGCCAAGCGCGCTGTGGCGATTGCCTTGCGCAATCGCTGGCGGCGGATGCGGGTGAATCCAGAACTGCGTAATGAAATTACCCCCAAGAACATTCTGATGATTGGCCCGACTGGCGTTGGCAAAACCGAAATCGCCCGCCGTTTGGCCAAGCTGGCGAATGCGCCCTTCATCAAAGTCGAAGCCACCAAATTCACCGAAGTGGGCTATGTGGGCCGCGATGTCGAATCCATTATTCGCGATCTGATGGACGGGGCGGTGAAAATGGTGCGGGTCGAAGAGATGAATAAAGTGCGCTACCGCGCCGAAGAAGCCGCGCAGGAACGGGTACTGGATACCCTGCTGCCACGTCCGCGCAGCGTCGGCTTCGCCAATGAGCCACCCGCACCGGATCATTCGGTGACCCGACAGAAAATGCGCGAGCGCTGCTCAAAGGCGATCTGGACGACCGCGAGATTGAGATCGAAGTGTCGGCGCGAACCGTGGGCGTGGAAATCATGGCCCCGCCCGGCATGGAAGAAATGACCAGCCAGTTGCAAAGCCTGTTTCAGAATCTCAATAGCGGCCGCACTCGCACCCGCAAGCTCAAGGTCAAGGACGCGCTCAAGCTGTTGCAGGAAGAAGAAGCCGGCAAGATGATCAATGAAGAAGAACTGAAGCTTCAGGCGCTGGAAGCGGTGGAGCAGAACGGCATCGTCTTTATCGATGAAATTGACAAGGTGGCGAAGCGCGGCGAATACGGCGGCCCGGATGTGTCCCGCGAGGGCGTCCAGCGCGATCTGCTGCCGCTGGTGGAAGGCTGCACCGTCTCGACCAAATACGGCATGGTGCGCACCGACCACATTTTATTCATCGCCTCCGGCGCGTTTCATCTGGCCAAACCGTCTGATCTGATTCCCGAACTGCAAGGCCGCCTGCCGATTCGCGTGGAATTGAGCGCGCTCAGCACCGAGGATTTTGTGCGGATTCTGACCGAGCCGGATGCGTCGCTGACCGAACAATACGCCGCCCTGCTGCAAACGGAAGAGGTCTCGCTGGCTTTTGCCGCTGACGGCGTGCGGCGGATTGCCGAAGTGGCCTGTCAGGTCAATGAGCGCACTGAGAACATTGGGGCTCGCCGTCTGCATACAGTGATGGAGCGGCTGCTGGAAACTCTGTCCTTTGAAGCGTCGGATCGGGCGCAACAAGCAGTGACGATTGATTGCGACTATGTGAACGCCCATTTGGGCGAATTGATCAAGGACGAAGACCTGACTCGCTACATTCTGTGAAATCCTGTACATCCTGTGCATCCCTGTAAATTTGTTGAAGATCGCCTGAGACCCCTGCCATGACAGCCCTGCGTCCCACTGAAATCAAGCTGCATCAAGCGTCACGACTGCTGGAAGTCGCCTTCGAGGATGGCGCCCGCTTCCAGTTGCCCTGTGAATATCTACGGGTATTCTCGCCGTCCGCCGAAGTGCGCGGCCACGGCCACGGCCCGACCGTGCTGGTGACGGGCAAGGAACAGGTGAACATCAGCGCCATTGAGCCGATAGGAAACTACGCGGTCAAGCTGGTGTTCGATGATGGTCACGCCACCGGCCTGTATTCCTGGAATGTGCTGCATGATCTGGGGGTGAATCAGGACAGCAATTGGCAGGATTATCTGCGGCGGCTGGCCGAAATCGGCTATCAGCGCCAGGTTTGAATTTCACCCGTTCGAGGAACGCCGCGAGCATGGAACCTACCGAAACCACGCATTTTGGCTATGAAAAAGTGGCCGCCAGCGAGAAAGCCCGCAAGGTCGCGGGCGTTTTTGATTCGGTCGCCAGTCAATACGATCTGATGAATGATCTGATGTCGCTGGGCGCGCATCGGCTGTGGAAAGGCTTTGCGATCAGCGTCAGCGGGGTGCGGGCGGGCGACCGGGTGCTGGATCTGGCCGGCGGCACTGGCGATTTAAGTAGCCGGATGCTGCCGCTGGTCGGGCCAAAGGGTCTGGTGGTGCTGTCCGACATTAACGCCAGCATGTTAAGCGAAGGACGGCGGCGGCTGATGGACGAAGGCGCGGTGGACAACATCGCCTATGCCCGGATTGACGCCGAGCAACTGCCGTTTTCTGACAGCACCTTCAACTGCATCACCATCGGTTTTGGCCTGCGCAACGTCACCGACAAGGATCGGGCGCTGGCGGCGATGTATCGGGCGCTGAAACCGGGCGGACGAGTCATCATTCTGGAGTTTTCTCATCCGGTCGCGCCGGGACTGCAACCGGTCTATGACCTGTACTCCTTCAGGGTGTTGCCGCTGCTGGGCAAACTGGTCGCCAATGACGCCGCCAGCTACCGCTATCTGGCCGAATCGATCCGGGTTCATCCTGACCAGGACACCCTGTTACAGATGATGAAAACCGCCGGTTTCGAGCGTTGCCAGTATTTCAATCTGGCGGGCGGCATCGTTGCGGTGCATCGCGGCTACAAATTCTGAGGATTCCCGCATGACGACGCCCGCTGTTCTCGCTGCTGGTCTGGAAACGGCGTTTAACGCCCTGTTGCGGCTCGATCCCGAAACTCAATCACGCCTGGCGGCGCTGGACGGCAACGTGATTGCGATTGAACCGGAAGGTCTGAGCCTGATCCTTTATCTGTGGCCCAACGCCAGCGGCATCCAGATCAAGGATTGCTGCGACGGTGAACCGACGGTTCATATCCGGGGAACGCCGCTGGCGCTGGCGCGACAATGGCGCGGTCAGCGTCCTACCGACGGGGCGATCACGGTTGAAGGCAATACGGCGGTCGGTTCCGAGTTTCAGGCCGCGCTGGCCCATCTGGATATTGACTGGGAAGAGCAGCTTTCCAAAGTGGTTGGCGACGCCGCCGCCCATCAAACCGGCCAGTTTTTGCGCGGTTTTCAGCACTGGAGCCAGCGCACCGGCGACACCCTGCTGCATGACAGCGCCGAATATCTTCAGCAGGAAGCGCAAGTGTTGCCGTCGCGCTACGCGGTCGAACAATTTCTGAGCGCGGTGGACACCCTGCGCGAAGACGCCGACCGCCTGAACGCCCGCATCGAACGCTTGCGCCAGCAGATCGCTGCTGACGCCGCGCCAACCTCCTTGCACTCCTAATCCCGCCCTCCGCCGAGACGCACAAACGGCATGTTTGGTCCTGCTCAACTGCTTCGCCTGCTGCACATCAACCGGGTTCTGGTTCGGCATGGTCTGGACGACATCGTGCTGGCGACTCACCTGTTTCGCCCCATTGCGTTTTTGCGGCATTTTCTGCCGTGGAACTGGGTGCCCCGGCAGCAGATGAATCTGCCGCGTGGCGCCCGCATCCGGCTGGCGCTGGAGGATTTGGGGCCGATTTTCGTCAAATTCGGCCAGATGCTTTCCACCCGCCGCGATCTGCTGCCCGATGACATTGCTCTGGAACTGGCCTGGTTACAGGATCGGGTGCCGCCATTTCCCGGCGATCAGGTGCGGATCATCATTGAGAAAGCCTACGGCGAACCGCTGGAAACGGTGTTCGACGACTTCAATTTTCAGCCGCTGGCCTCGGCGTCCATCGCTCAGGTGCATATCGCCCGCTTGCGCAATGGCCGCGAAGTGGCGGTTAAGGTGGTGCGCCCCTCCATCCAGAAAACTATCCGCCGCGACATGGAATTGCTGCATATCATCGCCAACATGGCGCAACGGTACTGGAAGGAAGGCCGACGGTTGCGCCCGGTCGAGGTGGTGACGGAATATGAAAAGACGATTTTCGACGAACTCGATCTGATCCGCGAAGCCGCCAACGCCAGCCAGTTGCGGCATAACTTCCGCGATTCGCCGTTGTTGTACATCCCCGAAGTGTTCTGGCCGCAAACCCGCCGCGAAGTGCTGGTCATGGAGCGGATTTACGGCATTCCGATGGGCGATATGGATGAATTGCGGCGGCGCGGGGTGGTTTGAAAAAACTGTCGGAGCGCGGGGTGGAAATTTTTTCACTCAGGTGTTCCGCGACAGCTTTTTTCACGCCGACATGCACCCCGGCAATATCTTCGTTAATGCCGCCAATCCCGATGATCCGCGTTATGTGGCGGTGGATTTCGGCATCATCGGCACGCTTAGCCCCACCGATCAGCACTATCTGGCCGAAAATTTTCTGGCCTTTTTTCACCGCGATTATCGGCGGGTGGCGGAACTGCATATCGAATCCGGCTGGGTGCCGCCGGAAACCCGGGTAGACGAGTTTGAGTCGGCGATTCGCACCGTATCGGAGCCGATTTTCGACCGCCCGCTCAAGGAAATTTCCTTTGGCGGCTTTCTGCTGACCTTGTTTCAGACCGCCCGCCGCTTCAACATGGAAGTGCAGCCGCAACTGGTGCTGCTGCAAAAACCTGCTGAATATTGAAGGACTGGGTCGCCAGCTCGACCCCGAACTGGATTTGTGGAAAACCGCCAAGCCCTTTCTGGAAAAATGGATGCGCGACCGGGTGGGGCCGCGAGCGTTCATCAACCGCATCAAGTACTTCATTCCGCGCTGGATTGACCAGACCCCGGATTTGCCGAATCTGGTGCATGGGCTGTTGCGTCAGGCCAGCGGCAACGGCCTGACCGTGCAGTTGCACCAGCAGGAAATGCAGCAACTGCGGCGGGATTTGCGCCGATCCAGCCGCCGCAATTTCTATTCGGCGGTCGGCGCGGCGCTGATCATCAGCGCCACCCTGGTGCTGGGCTTCGATGCCCAACATCCCACTCATCTGTGGGATGCGCCATTGCTGATGTGGCTGCTGGGCGGGATTGGCGTTGGCTTGCTGATGCGGGCCTGGCCTGGCGAGTAGCTTGAGCCAGCCACCGAAACCGGTGTGGCGGCATTGCCATCGCGGTTTGCCTCAATTTTGCTAACATGAATTGAGCAAAAGGCGCAACGCTCATCGCATTGATGATTCGCGCTGACTCAATTCGCGCAACGCAACCGGATAAAACAGCCGTGACTACCTCTGATCATCGGGATCAAAAATCATTTCTGGCCCGGCTGGCTCCCTTCAACCAATTGCCCGAACCCGAACTGGAAAATATGGCCGCAACCCTGCGGGCCGATTCTTTCCAGCCGGGGGAAATCCTGCTCGATGTCGGGGAAATGCCGGCCTGTCTGTATATCGTGATGGACGGCCTGGTGCGCGAGATGGACGGCGAAGCAACGGTGTCATTCTATACCGCTGAAGACGCCTTCGACGCCCGCGCCCTGCTGGAAGGCGCGGCCAAGCGCCGTTTTGTGGTTGAGCAACCGACCCGCTGTTTGCAGTTGCCGCGCCCGCTGTTCCTGCGAGCGGTGCAGACTTATCCGCAATGGGTCACCTTCTACAGCCAGAAAATTTCCCAACGCCTGGCGGCCCTGCAACAACCCGCCGAAGAAACCGAGCAACTGGCCGCCTTCACCGTCGCCAAGATTCGCGACGCCTATATTCATCCGCCCACCTTTGTCAGCGCCGACACCTCGATTCATGAAGCCGCGCTGACCATGAAGGCTCATAAAACCAACTCACTTCTGGTCAAGCGCGGCGATGAAACCGGCATTATCACCGCCACGGATTTGCGCGAGGCCGCGATCATCCAGCGGCAATCGGTGGATGCGCCGGTTGGCCCACTCGCAAGCTATGAATTAATAGGCATGGCCCCGGACGATTTCCTGTTTAACGCCCTGTTGCGAATGACCCGCCACAATATCAACCGGCTGGTGATCCGCGAAGGCAGCGCCATTCATGGCGTTCTGGAACATATTGATCTGCTCAGCTATCTCTCCAATCATTCACATCTGATCGCCTTGCAGATTGATCGGGCTACCTCCAAGGATGATCTCCTGTGGGCCAGCCGCGATCTGGTCAATGTCGTCCGCGATCTGTACGCCAAAGGCATCAAGATCCGCTACATCATGCAACTGGTGTCGGAACTGAATAAGAAGCTGTTGCGTAAACTGTTCGAGCTATTGGCGCCGCCGGAACTGCTGGCGGATTGCTGCCTGCTGGTGCTGGGCAGCGAGGGCCGCGAAGAACAGGTATTGAAGACCGATCAGGATAACGCGCTGATTTTACGCGATGGGTTCGATCCCACCGGCCTGGAGCAAATCACTCAGGAGTTCACCAGCGGCCTGATCGAGTTTGGCTATCCCCGTTGTCCCGGCAATATCATGGTGTCGAATCCGTACTGGACCAAATCAGTGGCGGCATTCAAGGAAGAGTTATTTCAGTGGATCGTTTATCCCAAACGCGACTCTTTCCTGCAATTCGCCATCTTTTGCGACGCCACGGCGGTGACCGGCGATGACAATCTGCTCAAGCATGTCAAGGATCGGATGTATCACCTGCTCAGCGATCATCAATCGTTCTACAGCCAGTTCGCCAAGGCCACGGTAGCGTTTGAGACGCCGCTGGGTTTCTTCACCAATTTTGTATTGGAAAAAAACCGCGATGAGCTGGATTTGAAGAAAGGCGGCATTTTCCCTATCGTGCATGGCGTGCGCAGTCTGGCGCTGGAATACCGGCTGCCGCAGACCAATACCGTGGATCGGATTACTGCGCTCGGTCAGCGCAATCTGTTTCAACCGTCTTTTAGCAGCGAATTGATCGAGGCGTTCACCTATATGTCGGCGTTGCGGGTCAAAGCCGGACTGCAAAAAACCACGCAAGGCCTGCCACAGGATAACTATCTGAACCCGAATGAGTTAAACAAGCTGGAACGCGAACTGCTGCGCGACTCATTCAAGATCGTCAACGAATTCAAGAAATTCATTACTTATCACTTCAAACTCGGCATGATCAGTTAATTGCGCGATCCCACCGAGAGGCATCCTTTTGAAACTACACCTGCACACCCTCCTCACCCAAGCCCTCGCCCATCTGCGTCAAGAGGGCTTATTGCCCGACGCGGCGTTGGTGGACATCCCGCTGGAACGCAGCCGCGACCGGACTCACGGCGATTTCGCCAGCAGTCTGGCGCTCAGTCTGGCCAAAATCGCCCGCTGCAAACCTCGCGATCTGGCTGAACGCATCGTTGCGGCGCTGCCGGTTTCCGACCGCCTGGCGAAAATCGAGATCGCCGGTCCCGGCTTTATCAACTTCTTCCTGACCCCGACCGCCTATCACGCCACCGTCAGCGACATTCTTGAACAAGGCGATGCCTTTGGCCGCAATGATCGCGGCGGCGGGCGGCGGGTGCAGGTGGAATTTGTGTCGGCCAATCCCACCGGCCCGCTGCACGTCGGCCACGGGCGTGGCGCAGCCTTTGGCGCGACGGTCGCCAATCTGCTGGAAGCCGTCGGCTATCAGGTTCATCGCGAGTATTACGTCAACGACGCCGGGCGGCAGATGAACATTCTGGCGGCCAGCGTCTGGCTGCGCTATCTGGAGCATTGCGGCGAACAGTTCCCATTTCCCAGCAATGGCTATCGCGGCGAGTATGTGCGCGCCATCGCCGCCGAACTTTATGCCGAACAGGGCAGCGCCTACGTGGTTCCGGCGGCGCGGGTGTTCGCCGATTTGCCACCCGATGAACTCCGCGATGAAGCTGGAAATCCCATCGGCGACGGCGACAAGGAACGCTACATTGACGCTCTGGTGGAACGCGCCAGAGCGCTGCTCGGCGATCATCGCTATCGCTACCTGTTTGAGCGTGGCCTGAACGCCATTCTGGATGACATCCGCGACGATCTGCGGGAATTCGGCGTGGTTTACGACCATTGGTATTCCGAACGCACTCTGGAAGAACGCGGCGCGGTGAACAAGGTCATCAACCGGCTGCGCGACGCCGACTATGTGTACTCGCAAGATGGGGCGTTGTGGTTTCGCTCCACTGCGTTCGGCGACGAAAAGGATCGGGTGGTCGAGCGTGAGAACGGTCAGACCACTTATTTCGCTTCCGACATCGCCTATCACCTGGAGAAATTCGAGCGTGGTTTTGACTGGGTGATTGACGTGTGGGGCGCCGATCATCACGGCTACATTCCACGGGTTAAAGCGGCCTTGCAGGCGCTGGGCGAAAATCCGGATCGGCTGGATGTGCTGCTGGTGCAATTCGCCATTCTCTACCGCAATGGCGAGCGGGCGCAGATGTCCACCCGCTCCGGCGAATTTGTCACCCTGCGCGAACTGCGGCAGGAAGTGGGCAATGACGCCGCCCGCTTCTTCTATGTCATGCGCAAGAGTGAGCAACATCTGGATTTCGACCTGGATTTGGCGAAATCCCAGTCCAGAGATAACCCCGTGTACTATATTCAGTATGCTTATGCGCGAGTGTGCAGCGTTGTCCGGCAACTGCGGGAAAAGGGTTTTTCCCATGATGAACAGCGCGGTCTGGCTCACCTGACGCTATTGAGCGATCCGCATGAGGACGCCTTGCTGGTGGCGCTGTCCCGCTATCCCGAAGTGGTGGAAGCCGCCGCGCTCAGTCACGAACCGCATCAGTTGGCGCACTATCTGCGGGAATTAGCCAATGCCTTCCACAGCTATTACAACGAATGCCGGGTGCTGGTCGCCGAAGATGATCTGCGCGACGCCCGGATTAATCTCAGTCTGGCAACCCGCCAGGTGATTAAAAACGGTTTGATCCTGCTGGGCGTTTCCGCCCCGGAGGCCATGTGAGCATCCGCCGCGATTACAAGAACACTGCAACCGGTCCGCGTCGCCGCAAGACGGCCCGCCGTCATGGCCTGACGGTGATCACTCTGATCCTGATTGGCTTGTTCGGGGGATTGCTGGCGTATATCAAAGGCGATGGAAATCGGCCAACGCCGGTCGCCGCCGTTCCCGCGCCAGCCGCCGTTGTCCCCGCTGCGCCGCCGCCAAAGCCCGTTCCGGCCACAGTGGCGAACCCGCGCCGGTCAAACCCAAGTACGATTTCTATACCGAACTGCCCAAACGGCAGATTGACGTTCAGCGCGAGGAGGCCCCGCCGCAGCCTCCGCCTTCGCCTTCGCCGCGAACCCAACCGGCGATTGATCCACAGCGCAAGCCGGCCATACCGCAGAAAAACACGACCAAGCCGACCGTAGCGACATCGCTGACCAAGGGTTCCCAACCGGCGGGCACGCCGCCAAAACCGGCGCAACCGCTGGCCCGCGAATCTACTATCATTGTAAAAACTCCTTGAAATACACTTTTCGTAACGCGAAGCT
>JAAUTD010000094.1 GCA_012031845.1 Synechococcaceae cyanobacterium SM1_2_3 | reverse complement strand
AGAATTAAGAAAAATCACAATACTAATGAAGCTGTCGCCAGTCTGTTGAAAAACACCGCGCAACTGGAAACTCTGCGGGTAACGGACAGCCGCATTGTTCAATTGGCGGTGCCGGTTGCAAACTGCCCCTGTCTCAGTGGGGAGCAAGTCATTTTGGAGCGGGTTGGAAAAGCTAGGACCGTGGTGGATCATACCGACCTACTTTTTTAATCTCGCTGTTTTAGGATTCATGGTTGTTTTACTGTACATGGCGCTTTACTTGAAGATATTGCCCCTGATTCTAAAAAACAATCCGACTGATTAATTCAGGCTCTTCAAGGATTCATAGCAAAGTCGTTTAAGTCTTCAAGGCATATCCACTCAAAATGAAGTCAACTTAGTTTGGGCCAAACACCAGATCCTAGCGGCATTCGCCCATTGATCCCGGCGCACAGCGTTTGCGATCCACCCAGAGGGTGCTGTCCAGTTTGGCGCCGGTGAAAATGGCTCTGTCAATCCGCGCCTCAATCAATACCGCTTCGGATAAATCGGCATCGGTGAAATTTACTACCAGCAGATTGGCTCCATCCAGTCTGGCCCGCTGTAAGTTCGCGCCGGTCAGCACCGCATTCTCCAGCACCGCCCGGTTGAGCGCCGCGCCGCTCAAGTTGACATTCGGCAGTTGTGCGCCGGTCAAATCGGCTTGCGTTAGCGTCGCCTTACCCAAGTTTGCGCCGCTCAGGTTCGCGCCGCCCAGTTCGGCCCGATCCAAACGCGCCCCGCTGAGATCCGCGTTGCTTAAATTCGCCTGGGTCAGGATCGCCCGATCCAAACGCGCCCCGCTCAAGTTCGCGCCGACCAGCACAGCCTGATCCAGATTTGCGGACACCAGCCGCGTCCCTGCTAAAGTTGCGCCGGACAAATCGGCTTGACTCAGAATAGCCCCACCCAAATCCGCGCCGCTCAGTCGCGCCCCAGCCAATTTTGCGTTGTGCAGATTGGCTTGTTCCAGGATCGCCTCGCGCAAATCCGCGCCTTGCAGATCAGCGCCCTGCTTATCGCAGCGCAACCAGTTGACCCGCCGGCGGGCGGATCGTCGCAGGCGGCCCATGCGATGGCGGGCAATTGCAGCATGGCCAGCAGATAGAACACTCCCCTCGCTCCTTGGGAGAAGGGCTGGAGGCGAGGGTGATTTTTCATCGGCATAACTATCCTCTCCAGGACTTTTGCTTCTGGATTAAAAACTGTTCGGGGTGAGCCGGTCGAACCCCGCTTTTACCGATGAATGCCCTTCGAGCGCTGAGCGTGTTGAAGCGTCAGGGCGAACGGATGGAGCGAAAGTCCTGCTCTCAACAGGCAAGCAGCGATAACGGGGCATCCGGCGCAAACACCCAGTCCACCACCTGCTGGAACCGTTCCACGAAATGCAGGGTCATCCCTTCCTTGATGTGTTCCGGCAGTTCTTCCGCATCGCCGCGACAGCCTTCCGGCAGGATAATCTCGCGGATGCCGACCCGTCGAGCCGCGATCAGCTTCTCGCGGATGCCGCCCACCGGCAACACTTGCCCGGTCAGCGTCAGTTCGCCGGTCATCGCCAGTGGCCGATTGATCTGCTGCCCCCGCGCCAGCGACAGCAGCGCCGTCGCCATCGTAATCCCGGCGCTTGGACCGTCTTTGGGCGTCGCGCCTTCCGGGACATGCAAATGCACAAACGCCTCATCAAAGAATTTGGGATCGGCCTGATACGCTTCCAGATGGGCGCTGAGATAACTGTAGGCGATGTTGGCCGATTCCTGCATCACTTCGCCCAGTCGCCCAGTCAGTTTGAAGCCGCGATTTTTGGTATGCACCAGACTGGCTTCGACGTTGAGCGTTGCGCCGCCCATCGCAGTCCACGCCAGCCCGGTGACGACCCCGACCCCGGACATTGGCGTTTCGGTCTTGAACGGCGGCTTGCCCAGATAGCCGTCCAGATCAGCCTGCTCCACCGCAATCGCGCCTTCGCGGCCCTCGACGATTTGCACCGCGCTTTTACGCACGATCCGGCCCAGTTGTTTTTCCAGATTGCGCACACCCGCTTCCCGCGCATAGCCCTCAATAATCTGCTGCAACGCCTCCTCGCCAAGCTGAATCCGGTCGGACGCGATCCCACTGCGCTCCAGCAGTTTGGGCCACAGATGGTTGCGGGCGATTTTCAACTTCTCGGCGGTGATGTAGCCGGACAGTCGAATCGTCTCCATCCGATCCAGCAGCGGCCCCGGAATGGTGTCGAGCTGATTGGCGGTGCAGATGAACAAGACTTTGGATAAATCAAAGCGCACGTCCAGATAGTGATCCAGAAACTCATTGTTCTGTTCGGGATCAAGCACTTCCAATAATGCGGACGCCGGATCGCCCCGGAATGACGCGCCGATCTTGTCAATTTCATCCAGCATGATCACCGGATTGGCGGTTTGCGCCTCGCGGATCGCCTGAATGAATTTACCCGGCAACGCGCCGATATAGGTGCGGCGATGACCCTTGATCTCGGCTTCATCGCGCATTCCGCCCAGACTAAGCCGGTAGAATTTGCGTTCCAGCGCTGCCGCCACTGAGCGGCCAATGGAGGTCTTGCCGACGCCGGGCGGCCCCACCAGCAGAATAATCGAACCGCCAACCTGCCCCTTCAACGCGCCCACCGCCAGAAATTCGATGATCCGATCTTTTACATCCTCCAGTCCGTCATGGTCGCGGTTCAGCGTGTCGCGGGCATGTTTAAGATCGAGGTTGTCGCTGGAATAAACGCCCCACGGCAGTTCGGTCATGGCATCCAGATAATTGCGGGTCACCGCATACTCCGGCGATCCAGTTTCCAGAATAGAGAGCTTGTCCAGTTCTTCATTGATCCGCTTCAGCGCGGCTTCCGGCACTTCGCGGGTGTCCAGCCGCTCGCGAAAGCGATCCACATCAGCGGTGCGATCATCCTTGGCGATGCCCAATTCCTGCTGTATCGCCTTGAGCTGCTCGCGCAGGAAAAACTTGCGCTGATGCTCGCTCATCTTCTCGTCCACCTGCTTGCGAATCTGGGTCTGGAGCTTGGCGACTTCCAGTTCCTTCTTGATCAGCACGATGACCTTTTTCAGTCGTTCCAGCACCGGCGCGGTGGCGAGAATTTCCTGCAATTCGGTCTTGCTGGCGGTGGTCAGGCTGGCGGCGAAATCGGCCAGCGGCGACGGATCGTGGGTGTTGAAGCGGTTGAGGAAAAACTTGAGTTCTTCGGAATACAGCGGGTTAAGCGGGATCAATTCCTTGAGCGTGTTAATCACCGCCAGCGAATAGGCCCGCAATTCCTCGACATCAGCCCCATCGTCTTCATTGAGATACTCCACCTGAACATGATAGGGCGGCTCGCTGGACAACCAGTTGACAATGCGAAATCGCTTGAGACCCTGGGCGATGAACTGCATCCGGCCTTCATTGCGGTTCAACTGGTGCATCCGGGCAATAGTACCCACCTCGTAAAAATCATCAGCGCCAGTGGCTTTTTCCGCACTGTCCGGTTTCACCAGAATCAGGCCAATGACCCGCTGTTCACGGCTGGCGGCGGCCTCAATCGTGGGCAGCCAGGGCTGTTCTGTGAGCAACAACGGTAGCGCCTGCGCCGGGAAAACGGCGCTCCGACAGCGGCAACAGATAGAGATCGCTGGGCAAAATATCGGCAGCGGCGACAATCGTGGTGTTGGTATTGGCGGAGGATGCCGCAGATTCATCCTCCTCGCGCACGACTTCTGCTTCAATGGCTTCTTCGTGGTCGGTCATATTGTTCACACGCCTAAATCGGGATGTGCTTTAGAAGTGCGGGCGCAGCGGGGGATTACAAGGGCGATTAATACCCGGATGCCGCGTTTGCAATTCAGCAGGTCAGCAGCATGGATTTTGAGCTTATGCTGTTGAAAAGCATTGGAGGCGCGACCAACATGATTTCCTGGCGCCGACTATTAGGCTTGGCCTTGACCGATTATTTTCACGGCGCCGGTTGGCGGGTGGAGGTCGAGAAAGACCTGGCCTTGAAACGGCAACTGCCGGGTGTGCTGATCATCGAACGGGAACCGGGTCAAAGCACAGATCTGTCCGACGGGTTTGAAACGCTGCGTCCGCATAATCTACTAGCCTATCAGTCCATGCACGAACCCCTGGATGCCTGGGCGATAGAGGAATTGATCGGCCACTATGTCAACTATCGCCAGGACTTTCGCTTCGGATTTAAAAACCGTTCGGGGTGAGCCTGTCGAACCCCGCTTTTTACCAATCAATGCCCTTCGACCGCTGAGCGTGTCGAAGCGTCAGGGCGAACGGATAGAGCGAAAGTCCTGATCGCAGGATTGTGGAACCGATGCCGCCGCCGGAAGCTTTTGGTCTGTATGCGGTATGCGCCCGCTATCCATCGGGGTTGGCGCGCCAAGTGACGCTGACGCCGGTCAAACCGGGGCTGTATCGGCTGCTGATGTTGAGTCAGACGGTGGCCGTCGTGGTTCTCGGCGGCTTGGAAGTCAACCAGCGTAATGCGCTGTGGGAGTTGTTTAGCCATGCCAGCAGCCGGGTTGCGCACGGCGTAGAACACTATCGCTGGCGGCAACCGGATTACAACATCTTGTTTCGCCTGATTCTGCCGGATTATCTGACTGAGGGTCTGACCATGTCCTACACGATGGAAGATTTACGCCGCGATGCTGCTCACGAATTTCCGGACGAACTGCCGCCCGCAGAGCGGATTAAAGGGCTGTGACCCTGAATGATATTTTGCAATCGCTGAATGCCGAACAAAAATCCCGACTGCGGCAATTATTGATGGGCGGTGAAAACCGGTCGCAGTGAGTCCGTAATCTGGCCAATCCGCGCTCGCCGGTTGATTCAAAGTTCAGCCTTGCGCAACACCATTTGCCGGAACCAGTCGCCCGCCAGCGCGGGCTGATCCAACTCCACCGTCAGTCCCCGCGTCTGCGCCAACACGGACTCAAACACTACGTCGGTGCGGCTGGCCAGCAGCCCCAGCAGCGGACTGATCAAGCGTCGCAACGGCGCTTTCTGGCCTGGCCGCAGAAATTTGTCGAAAATCAGAATGCGCCCGCCACACCGCAATACTCGCGCCGCTTCCGCCAGCACCCGCTCTGGATGCGGCGTCACCGCCAGAATCAGATGCAACACCACCACGTCAAAAGCCGCATCGCCATAGGGCATGCTGCGAGCGTCGCCCACATCAAGCCGGATCGTCAGATTCAGAACAGCGGCTTTGCGTTGCGCCCGCGCCAGCATCGCCGGAGTCAGGTCGAGGCCGGTGTAGCGTGGCTCCGGCGGCAGCAGCGGCAAATCCAGCCCGCTGCCGACGCCGACCAGCAGCACGTCAGTCGGAGCTTCTTCGCTCAGCAGGGCCAAACTGCGTTGTCGCGCCGGAACGGTGATCGGCCCAACCAGGGCATCGTAAATCGGCGCGAACAGGGTATAGGAGTAGCGTAGCGTCATGCCGACCCTTCAGTGCAGGGTGCGCGGGATAGACAATACAAAGGCCGGAATATCGGTATCGAAAGTTTCGCCATCATCGGCCAGCAGTTGATAGCTGCCCTTCATGCTGCCCACCGAGGTTTGCAGAATCGCACCGCTGGTGTACTGAAAGCCTTCGCCGGGACGCAGATGCGGTTGCTCGCCAACTACGCCTTCGCCACGCACCTCTTCGACTTTACCGTTGGCGTCAGTGATGATCCAATGCCGACTAAGCAGCTTGGCGGCGATATTGCCCTGATTCTGGATCAGCACGGTGTAGGCGAAGACATAGCGGTTGTGCGCGGGATCGGATTGCTCCGCCAGATAAAACGCTTGCGCGGCAACTTTAATGCTGTAATCAGTGGTTTTCTTCCCCATGAGTAGCAGTTCCAGGTAGTAGCGGTGGATTGAAGCGGCTGGGGTGCGTGAATTGAGATCAGCAACCACCAACAAAGTCTTCTTCGTGAACATCAATAACAACTTGAAAAGGATAGCCAAACGATTTGCTTGCGACTACATCCCAATCTCCTTCAGTAATGTTTCCACTTCTATTGATCTGGCTTCCGCATCCGGCAATGCCTTAATAAATCGCAACTTGTCCTTACCGTCCAGTTTGTAGACCTTGGGTTTCTGCTGAATCAGTTTAATCAGCTTAATCGTATCTATCTTAGGCTCCAGGCCAAATACGATCCGTCCGCCTTTGGGGCCTGCTTCGATTTTCCTGACGCCAATCGGCATGGCCCACAGCTTTAATTCCGTGACCCGGAACAGGGTTTTGACCGGGGTGGGCAACAGGCCAAAGCGGTCAATCATCTCGACCTGCAATTCGCGCAATTCGCTGTTATCACGGGCGCTGGCAATGCGCTTATACAAAATCAGGCGGCTATGCACATCCGGCAGATAGTCGTCGGGAATCAGCGCCGGACTTTGCAAATCCACCTCCGGACCGTGATCCAGCGGGCGATCCAGTTCCGGTGCGCGCCCGGCTTTTAATGCCTGCACCGCCCGCTCCAGCAAATCCATATACAAGGTAAAACCGACCTCATGAATCTGGCCGCTCTGATCTTCGCCCAATAACTCGCCCGCGCCGCGAATCTCCAAATCATGACTGGCCAGCAGGAAACCCGCGCCCAAATCTTCCAGTGATTCAATGGCCTCAATCCGCTTGACCGCATCGGCGGTCATCACTGGACGCGGCGGCACAATTAAATAGGCGTAAGCGCGATGGTGCGAACGGCCAACTCGCCCGCGCAACTGGTGTAATTGCGCCAGACCGAGTTTATCGGCGCGATTGATGATGATGGTGTTGGCGCTGGGCACATCAATGCCCGATTCAATAATCGTGGTGCAAATCAGCAGATTGCAGCGGCGATGGTAAAAATCCAGCATCACCTGCTCCAGTTCGCGTTCGCGCATCTGGCCGTGGGCAACGGCAATTCGAGCGCCAGGGACCAATTCTGTTATTTGCACGGCCATCCGCTGAATCGTTTCGACTTCGTTATGCAGAAAATAGATCTGCCCGCCGCGCTTCAATTCGCGCTGACACGCTTCCTGAATCAGCGCCTTGTTCCATTGGCCGATGAAGGTTTTCACCGCCAGCCGTCCTGCGGGCGGCGTGGCGATAATGGACAATTCACGCATACCGGCCATTGCCATATTCAGGGTGCGCGGAATCGGCGTGGCGGTGAGCGTTAATACATCCACTTCCGCCCGCAACGCCTTCAGTCGCTCTTTCTGCCGCACTCCGAAACGGTGTTCTTCATCAATGATCACCAGCCCCAGCCGCTTGAACGTCACGCTGTCCTGCAACAGCTTGTGAGTGCCAATCAGAATATCCACCGCGCCTTCCACCAGCGCCTTAATCGTTTCCGCCTGCTGTTTGGCCGAGCGGAACCGCGACAATAATTCCGTGCGCACCGGCCAATCAGCGAAGCGATCCTGAAAATTCTGATAATGCTGCTGGGCCAGCAGCGTCGTGGGAGTCAGCACCGCCACCTGCCGCCCGTCCTGCACCGCCACGAACGCGGCGCGCATCGCCACTTCAGTTTTACCAAAGCCGACATCGCCGCATACCACCCGATCCATCGGCCGACCGGCCTGCATGTCGGCAATCACCGCCTCGATAGCCAATTGCTGATCCGGCGTTTCTTCAAATGGGAAGGCGGCGGCGAAAGCGGCGTAATCGGCATCGCTCAATTTGAAGGCATGGCCGGGCCGGGCCTCGCGGCGGGCGTACAAATCCAGCAGTTCGGCGGCGGCGTCATTGACCTTTTCAGCGGCCTTGCGCCGGACTTTTTCCCACTGTCCGCTGCCCAGTTTGTGCAAGGGTGCGCTGTCCGGCGCCGCGCCGGTGTAACGACTGAGCAGATGCAGCGAAGCGACCGGCACATAAAGCCGCCCGCCTTCGGCGTATTCCACCACCACAAATTCACCGTCAACGTCGGCGATGCTCAATCGCTCCAAACCGGCGTAACGGCCAATGCCGTGTTCCTCGTGAACAATCGGCGCACCGAGACTGAGATCGGTCAGATTGCGAATAATCGTATCGGGATCACGACTGGGACCGCGCCGCCGCTGTTGCCGCACCCGTTCGCCGTACAGTTGCGACTCAGCAATAATCGCCAGCGGCGGTTCGGTCAGTAGCAATCCCTGTTCCAGCGGCGCGATGGTCAGCGCCAGCGGCAAATCCTCCCGCGCCAGAAATTCGCTCCAGCCGTCGCAGACTTTCGGCTCCAACCCGTAACTGCGCAAGGTTTCGCGCAAGGCTTCGCGTCGACCGGCTGATTCGGCGGCGAACAGCACTCGCCCCGGAAATTCGCGGAGAAAATTCAGCAGGGCCAGGGCGGGCTGTTCGCTGCGCGGTTCCAGCGGCAGCGCAGGCGGTGGCGCAATGGGGAAATTAATCCCGCTCTCGCCGACCACCGTTAGCTCAATCCGGGAGTAACGCGCCAGCGCCCGATCCACCTGAGCCGCATCCAGAAACAGCAACGGCGGCGGCAACAACGGCCGCTCCAAATCGTGACGGCGCTGTTCGTAACGATCCATTAACTGATCCTGAAAGGTCGCCAGCGCCGCGCTGACCCCTTCCAGCCGGATCGCCAGGGTCGCGCCCGGCAGATAATCAAACAGGGTCGCGGTCCGCTCGAAAAACAGCGGCAGGTAATACTCGATCCCGCCGGGCGCATGGCCCGCGCTGATCTCGCAATAAATCGGGCTGCGTTGCGGATCGCCCTCGAACTGACGCCGCCAGGACTGCCGAAAGCGGGTGATCGTGTCCTTGTCCAGCGCAAATTCCCGCGCCGGCAACAACTCAATCTGCGCCGTCCGGGTCACTGACAACTGGGTTTCCGGGTCGAAATCGCGGATGCTTTCCACCGTATCGTCGAACAGTTCGATGCGGTAGGGCCGTTCGCCGCCCATCGGAAACAGGTCAAGAATCGAACCGCGCACCGCAAATTCACCATGATCAACCACTTGCGACACACAAACGTAACCGGCCGCTTCCAGCCGCAGCCGAAACAGATCCAAATCCAGTCGTTCGCCGACCTTGAGCAGCAACGCATAACGATCCAGATAATCGGATGGAGCCAGCCGCTGCATCAAGGTCGCCACCGGCGCGACCAGGACCCCACGCTGTTGTTGCGGCAGCCGGTATAACGCCGCCAGCCGCTGCGAAATAATGTCCTGATGCGGCGAAAACACGTCGTAGGGCAGGGTCTCCCAGTCCGGGAAGGTCAGAATGCGCAAATCCGGCCCGCCAAACACCCGCAATTCGGTTTCCAACCGGGCGGCGGTCTGACTGTCGGGAACCATCGCCAGCACCAGGCCGCGATAACGGGCGGCGGTAGCGGCGATCAGCAGGGCCGGACTGGCCCCGTGCAACTGGTTCCAGTGGAGCAAATGGCGTGAGTCCGGCGGCAAGGCGGGACGCAAAGGATTGGGCGAAGCGGCGGATTCAGCAGGCGTGGCGATAGACATTGCAGGATAGCGAACCTGGGCATGAGTGAAGACGGCGGTTATTGTCCCACAGGGGCGAAAATCGCGCACAAACCCAACGTGATGGTTTGCCATGCCCGAACCAATACGCACTATAGTGCTAAGCTATTCTTGAACGGTGCAATCCGCCGCTTCGGCCAACCAAACGAGGGTTTCATGATGACAACGCATGACGAATTTTGCTTTTGCAACCACTCGCCGGAGCCTTCGCCGACTGATCCAGGTCGGCGGCGCTTCATTCGACTGGCGACGCTGGGAACGGGAGTTGCGTTGCTGGGGCTGGCGACGCCCTGGCGGCTGGCCGCCGCTGAAGCGGGACATGGCGCGGCGGCGCACACCGCCGAGGCCATGCTGCTCAGTTGCATGGACTACCGGCTGGTGGACGACATCACCAAATATATGGACGGGCGCGGCATGACCAACCAGTACGATCATGTCGTTCTGGCGGGCGCTTCGCTGGGCGCAATCACCGGTGATTTCAAGGACTGGAATAAAACCTTCTGGGCGCATTTGAAGATCGCCAGTGATTTGCATCAAATCAAAAAGGTCATCCTGTTGGATCATCGGGATTGCGGCGCTTACAAGGTCATCCTAAAAGCGGATTTTTCCAAAGACCCAGCGCTGGAAACCCGTGTCCACGGCAAGTACCTGCGCGACCTGGATAAGGAAATCCGCAAGCGTTATCCGAAACTGGAAACGGAAATGCTGATCATGAATCTCGACGGCACGGTTGAAACGATTCGTTGAAGATCGCAATCGCCGCGAAAAAACTCCACCGGATTGATTCACAGCAATTCCAGACATAAAAAAAGCCCAGCAGCGCCGGGCTTTCGGAAATTCTGGTGGAGTTAGTCTATCGGGCGAATATTAGTCGCCTGCTTGCCCTTGGGACCGGTTGTTACGTCAAAGGAAACTTTCTGGTTTTCCCTTAGCGTCTTGAATCCCCGCGCCTGAATCGCCGAAAAATGCGCGAACAGATCATCACCGCCGTCGTCCGGCGAAATAAAACCAAAACCCTTCGACTCGTTAAACCACTTCACAGTACCAGTAGACATGCTAGATTCCTGAAAACATAAGAACATTGAAAATTTGGGTTGCTACCCAAACAAGCCGCGTGAGAACCAGTGCAGGGAAATATGACGAAAGGAATTGCGCTTTGGAGAATTGCAATCAACGAACACTTTCACTACCTGAAGACCACGCCAGCTAAAGGTAGACGAAGAGTAGGGATGAAGCAAGATGATTTTTCGCAAAACAAGTCCGATTTCCTTGAATCGTTGAATTTCGCGCCCGTCCTGTGACTGATCGGCTGATTGAGCTACGACACACGGTAGCGTTGCTCGCCTGCGTAGTATTCCGGAAAACCGACCACTGCTTGTAATTCCTGAAAATCCAGCGCATCCACCGCTTCACCGCGCTGTATGCGCTCCAGCGCCATCCGCATCGCCTTGATCGACACATTGAGCAAGCTCAGTGGATAAACTGCAATCTTGTAGCCCATCGCCTCCAGTTGCGCGGGCGGCAGCAACGGCGTCTTGCCGAATTCAATCAGATTAGCCATTTTGGGGCCGGACACTTCGGTGCAATAGCGGCGCATTTCCGCTTCACTCAATGGCGCTTCCAGAAAGGTAATGTCCGCGCCCATCGCAGCGAAGCTCTGACAGCGGGCAATGGCTTCATCCAGGCTGTCAGTGGCGCGGGCGTCAGTGCGTGCCATGATCAGAATATCAGCGCCTTCGTTGTGCGCATCCACCGCCGCCTGCACGCGCAGCAACGCCTCCTCGCGCCCAACAACCGCCTTGCCCTGAGTATGGCCGCAGCGTTTGGGCATCACCTGATCCTCAATCATGATGCAGGCGAATCCGGCGCGGGCGTAGCCCTGTACCGTGCGTTTCACATTCAGCGGGTTGCCGAAGCCGGTATCACCGTCGCCGATCAGCGGAATCGAAACCGCGCCGCAGATGTTGCGGCCCTGCTCCACCATTTCGCCATAGGAAATCAGCCCGGTATCGGGCAGACCCAGGCGGGCGGCGGAGACAGCGAACCCGCTCATGAACGCCACCGGAAACCCGGCCTGCTCCACCACCTTGGCGGAAATGGCGTCGTGGCAGCCGGGCATCAGCAGCAAACCCGGCTGATTGAGCAAAAGCGCGAAGTTGATCTGTGGGCGTGGGCATGGTGGATTGATCCAGAGTGGGAAGAGGAAGTCAGGGCTTTCGCTCCATCCGTTCACCCTGACGCTTCGACAAGCTCAGCGGTCGAAGGGCATTCATCGGTAAAAAACGGGGTTCGACAGGCTCACCCCGAACGGTTTTTGAATCCGAAGCGAAAATCCTGGAAGTTAAAGCCAGAATATAGTAGCCGACCGGCAGACCGGCAAATCTCAACCATCCAGATAGCGTTGCAACAGCCCGTCATAGGC
>JAAUTD010000093.1 GCA_012031845.1 Synechococcaceae cyanobacterium SM1_2_3 | reverse complement strand
GTGCCGTCGAGCCGACCGAAGCCAGCAGCGCCAAACCCTGCTGCATCCGTTCAGCACTGTCGTCAATGGCGCCGCGCAGGCTCTCGGTCAACCATTCAGCCAGGTTGATCTGGCCGTGCAAATCCTTGGTGTTGTGGGTGTGGTGATCCACCGCCGCCTGGCCTTCGAGCGCCAGGTGGAGAAAGGGGTCGTCCGGCGACAACCGATCCAGGAGCGCTAAACCTTCAGCGAAGCTGTGTACATGCCAGAAGCCGGTTGCAGCGTGTGCGGAGCGGCGCAGCCGCATCGCTCGCCAGGTGCGAGTGACGATCACATACCACGAGACGACGGACATCAGCAGCAAAGTGATCGCCACGCTCTTGATGATCGCATCGCCTTGATTCCACAGGGACAAAAGGCCGTAAGGGTTATCGGACATCGCGGGACTCTCCTCGAAAGTCGATGGGCAGGCGCGGAGCGCGCCTACCGGTTCAGTGCAAAAATGATCGGTTGCACATACCAGAACGGAATAGGCTCGCCGCCCCGACGCGCTGGCAGATACCGCCAGCGCTGGACAGCGGCCATCGCGGCCTCGTCCAGACGCGGATAGCCGCTGGAACGCCGAAGATTGATCTCGCCTACCGCGCCATTGGCAAGAATGTAAACATTCAAAAGCACTTGCCCTTGTTCGCTCAGACGGCGCGACAACGCTGGATAGGCGGGGGCTGGGTTGTTGAGGTGCGAGGCATCCGAGCGCGGCGGCACGATGGGTTGCAGGGATTCCTGGCGACCGGACGCGGAGGAAGCCGCCGGTTGTTCTGACCCCGCGAGAGGCGCTGCCGCTTTCGCTGCTCGCGGTGGAGACGATGATTCTGGTTCTGGTTCTGGCTCTGCTACGGTTACGGCTTTTTTTGACGGCGGGGCCGGACGCGGTGGCTTCGGTTTTGGCTGTGCAATGGGCTTGGGCTTGGGTTCCGGCTTGGGTTCCGGCTTAGGTGCGGGCCTGGGTTCCGGTATTGGTACAGGTACGGGTACGGGTTCCGGTTTGGATTCCGGCACGGGTTCCGATTTGGATTCGGATACCGGTTCGGGCGCCATCGGCAGCGGTTGCGGCGGCGCCGTGACGGGCGGGGCTGATACCAACACACCGACCATTGCGGACGGCGTGATTAATATGGGGTTTCGCGCCATCGCGTCGGTCAGCCACCACAGCACGGCAGCGTGCGCGGCGCAGATCAAAGCCAGCGGTCCTAGCCGTCCCAGCCAGCGCGGGACGTTATGATCGTGGGAATTCATTGGCCTGATCTACGACTCGATAACCGGCAAAAAAAGTTCATGCGTTACATCAGTTGCTTGATGTATGCAATCCAAATTCTGTATAGCCACTGGTATAGCCAATCGTGGTGTTCTCATAGCGCACACCTTGCGCCACAGGGCAAACTCGACTGCCGACACGGAAACTCCTTCGGGTATAAAAGCATTCAATTAGCAAATAGCAATAATTCTCATTTTAACCGTACTGGATTAATGAATGCAATGGTGGCCCGAATCAAGTTTGGAAAGGCGAGCAATCAAGGCTCGTTCTCGCGGTGATGGGCCTGCTCTCGCCAGTGTTGTCGGCACTGAGGCACAATAGAGCGACTCTGGCGTTGTCGCTCAATTCGATGACCGGGGTCCATATCCCAAACCGTCAGGGTTGAGCATGATCGATAAACAATCCGTCTCCCATCTCTTCAAATCCCTGCGATGCAAACTGCTCGATATAGTCAGCGCCGCTCAATCGGTGCTGGCTGAGCGCACGGTCCGCGCTTCGCTGGTGTCCGTGACTGTTGATTTATCCTTGGCGGGCATCAAAGGCGTTCTCGCCGCCATCACCGGCAGTTTGGCGCTGGCGGCGGACGCCTTTCATTCACTCACCGACATGGTGGTGTCCCTCAGCGTGCTGGCGGGCATCCTGATCCGCCAAACTCGCGCTTACGCTGGAAACGGGCCGAACAGTCCGGCTCCCCCCAGTCCGTCAGCCGACAATCTCATCGCTGCAACCGGGCAAGCCGCGAGCAAAGGCTACTGGATCGAAGTCTTGGTCGCGGGCTTTGTCGCCCTGCTGATTTTGTCGATCCCGGTGGAAATCCTCTCCGAAGTTCGAGGGCAAACCGAGCAGACCATTCGCTATGCCTGGATCGGCGTCCTGGGGATTCTGGTCTGCATCGCCATGGGCTATTTCGCCGCCCGTTTCAAAATCATGGTAGGACGTGAAGCCAGTTCGCCAGCCTTGGAGGCCGATGGACACCACAGCCGGGTGGATGTGTTCACTACTTTGGCGGTGCTGTTGTCGTTAATGGGGCAGTTCGTTGGCATTGACCTTGACGCACTGGTGGCGGTGATCATCGCGGTGCTGATCGGAATCACCGGCATTGATCTCCTGCTCTCCGCCGCTCTGAGTTTGATCCGTCATTCCAGCCTGCAACCGGTTGATCTGGCTGACAAGTTGTTCCAGATGATCAATCGCTGGGCGGGCTTCAACGCACTGAACTCTCTACATCGCCCAAACTTCGCCGGATTGCTGAAGCCCCGCCGGGTTGGAATGCTGATTCTGCTGGCCGTCGGCGTCTGGCTGGCCAGCGGCCTCACCGTCGTCGGTCCTGGCGAAACCGGCGTGCGCCAGCGCTTCGGTAAAATCATTGACGCCCAGCTTGCCCCCGGTTTGCATTTCCGCCTGCCCGCGCCGTTCGAGTCCATCGAGCGAGTGCCGACCGGACGGATCAATCGGGTGGAAGTGGGCTTCAGAACCGATCCGGCGCTGACCGCCAATGTTTCCTCGCCATTGTGGAACAGCGGGCAAAACCGGCTGGGTTATCAGCGGATGGAGCAGGAATCATTGATGCTCACCGGCGATGAGGGCCTGGTCAATTTGAGCATGGTGGTGCATTACCGGCCCGCCGACGCCGTGACTCACCGCTTGCGAACCGGCGATATTGACGCGGTGTTGCGTGGACTGGCCGAAGCGGCGGCGCGTACCGTGTTGGCGGTGACGCCATCAGACCAGGTTTTAGGCGAAGCCCGCCCCCGCTTAATGCTGCGCATTCGCGAACGGCTTGCTGAACAAGCGCGCCGGCTGCAATTGGGCGTGGATATTCTGGCGGTTCATGCGCACGATCTGCGTCCGCCCGCCGTGGTGGTTTCTGCTTTCCGGGAGGTCTTTTCGGCCAGAGAGGTCAAGGCCAAACTGCTGACCGAGGCCGCTGCCGACCGCGATGAAGCCTTGCCCAAGGCGCGGGCTGAGCGGGTGCAACTGCTGGCCGAGGCGGAATCCAAAGCCATCGAGCGCCGCCGGTACGCGGAGGGCGATGCGGGCAAATTCGCGCAGGTGGCCGAAGCGTACCGCCAGTCGCCGAAGGTCACCGGCTATCGGCTGTTTATCACCGCAGTGGAAAACAGTTTGAAAGGCAAGGAGAAAATAGTCGCTGATCCGCAAGTCAACGGCGGCGAATACCGCTATTGGCTGTTTGCGCCGGATCAGTCACCGAAACCGGATCGTCCCCATTCCAGAGGTTCGCGATGAAAAAACTGCTGGCCGGGCTAGGCGGCCTGATCATCATCGGCTACATCCTCAGCACCGGACTGGTCCAGGTCGGAGAAACCGAACTGGCGCTGATCACCCAGTTCGGCAGCCCGGTACGGGTGGCGGATCAGGCCGGTCTGACCTTCAAATTACCCGATCCGGTGCAAACCGTGGTGCGGCTGGATCGCCGTCTTCAGGTGATTGATGCCGATCCCGGCGAATTTCTCACCCGCGACAAGAAAAATCTGGTGGTCGGCACGTTCGTGTTGTGGCGGATCGAGGATGGCCGCAAGTTTCTCCAGAGTGTGCGGAACCCCGATGACGCTCAGCGCCGTTTGATGGATTTGGTCGGTTCGGAACTGGGGGTCGCCATCGGGAATGAACCCTTGACGTCGTTTTTGAACACCGGCGAGCACGGCGTCCGCATCGCCGAAATCATGGCGGCGGTAACCGCCAAATGCCAACGTCAGGCGCAGGATGAATTTGGCATCCGCATTGATGCCATTCTGTTGCGGCGCATGAGTTTCCCCAGCCAGAACCTGCTGTCGGTGTATGACCGGATGCGCTCCGAGCGCGAGGGCATCGCCAAGAAATACCGGGCCGAGGGCGAGGAAGCCGCCGCCAACCTTCGCTCCCAGACCGAGAAGGAAGTGCGCGAACTGCTGGCTGCAACCTATCGCACGTCGCAAATCGTTCGCGGGCGCGGCGAGGCGGAAAGCATCGGCATCTACGCGGAAGCCTTCCAGAAAGACCCGGAGTTTTACAAATTCACCCGCACGCTGGAGGCGTATCAGAAATTGCTGGATGAGCGCACGACGCTGATCCTGTCGTCGCAGTCGCCGCTGTTCAAATACCTTGAAACGCCGCCCGAATGATCGCCTACGAAGACCTCAAACAGACTTTTCGCCCTATTCGCCTGATCGGTATCGGCTTGGCGGGCGTCGCCCTGCTCTTGTATGCCGCGTCGGGCCTTTATGTCGTAAAGCCCGAACAGATCGGGGTCGTCGCGCGTTTTGGCCGCATCGTCAAGGACAGCGTACCGCCGGGCATTCACTACCATTGGCCCTGGCCTATCGAGCAGATTCTGCTGCCGCGCACTACCGAGGTGCGATCTCTGGAAATTCCGTTCCAGCATAGCGACCAGGTGGAGAATGTTGACGGTGAGTTGTTGACCGGCGACGAGAACCTGGTGCGGGCGGTCTTCCTGATCCAGTACACCATTGCCCAACCCAAGGACTATCTGACGGCAACCGCCAACCCTGATCAGGTTCTGGAGCGCCTGGCCCGCTGGAACGGCATTCGCTATTTCGCCGCCCTGCCGGTGGATACCGCGCTCACTACCGGCCGCGATTCCATCCAGCGCTATCTGAAGCAGTCCATCCAGAAAATGGCCGATGATTACCGCTTGGGCATTCGGCTAACCTCGGTGCAGTTGCGCACCATCGAACCGCCGTCATCCGCTGGCGTCGCCGATGCTTTCAAGGCGGTTTCCTCGGCGCGGGAAGACAAACAGAAGCGGGTTGAACAGGCCGAAGGCGAGCGCAATCGGCGTCTGCCCAAGGCGCGATCCGAAGCGCAACGGATGCTGAGAGACGGCGAGGCGCACAGCCAGGAAGTCGTCGAACGGGCCAAAGGCGACAGCGAGCGGTTTCTGGCGACCTGGGAAGCCTACCGGGCGGCTAAATCAGTGACCGCTCATCGGCTGTATGTCGAAACGGTGGAATCGATCCTGCCCAAAGTGAAGTTGCTCATCGTCAATCCAGCGGCGGAACGGGACGGGGAAACGCGCCGCCCTGATTCCGCTCTGCCCTTCTGACGAGCGGCCTCATCCATGCACGGCATACCCATTCACACGCGGTATCTGGGAGTAGATGCTGTCATACCAAATTCCTCATGGGTTTCAGTCTATTAGATGTAGGATGGGCAAAGCGCAACGTGTCCATCCTACGAAAAACCCAATATCTATTGAGAAATGGCATAAGGCGCTGGACAGTGAGTCTGGCGGCGATCCGGGGCAAATATTTTACCGCCATTGCTACCCAAGGCTTGTTGGCGCTGCTGGGCGCATATCTGGAACAGCGCACCACGGGTCAGGCAGACGATCTATTGCATCATCTGCTCAGGCTGATACCAAAAAAGCCTGGGTCGAGCGCGACGTCGTGCTGGCGCAAATCCTGTGCAGCCAACTGCAGGTCGGCGATCACATCGCAATTGAGCAGGACGAGATGATCCCGATTGATAGCAAGGTGATCGGCGGCAACGCGGCAGTCAATCTAATCGATATCGGGCATGACCGGCGATCACTCAGCGCCCAAGTTACCAAACCCCGTGATTCAAGCTGCGCAATTGAGCATAGGCCACAACAACAGCAACAACCCCGCCGCATCAGTCGCCGCTACCATGTGAATTTTTGACACGGATAATGAAAGGCCGATATGCGTCGGCCTTGGCGGGGGAAGACTCAGACGGTTATTGAGAGACTGTTCGTTGCGCTTGATAGACTCGAATCCTGATTAGCCCCGCTGCCATAAGCAGCCCTCAATAGTTCTCCTATCTTCCGCATCATGGCGCTAGCGCTGCTCTGGCTTTCCGAGGACGATGCGACTGACGAGGAGGTCGCTGATGTCGTTGAGGAGGATGTAGTTTTTCTTGATAAGCTTGCGCCTCTTCAAAGCTGACCTTGCCGTCGCTGTTGGTGTCCGCCGCTTCAAAGTTCTCACTCAGCGTAGTCAGGCTGCTGGCTACCGCAGTCAGGTCGTCTTTCGACAGGCCGTCGCTGTCACCCTCGCCGCCGCTGGGTCCCATACCACCCATTGGAGGCGGAGGGGGCATCCCACCCATATCCGTGCTACCGGCCTGACTCTCAAATTCGGCTGTGAGTTTCTGCAAACTTTCGGTCATCTCCTGCTTGGTTAGCAGATTGTCGCCGTTGCTATCCAATGCCTTGAAGACATCATCAATGCTCGATGCGCTGGTCGAGGTTCCACTGGTAGTTCCGTCCGAAGATGTTTGATCAAAAACGGTCTGCATCTCATCCTTGGTGATATTGCCATCGCTATTGGCGTCAACTTTTGAAAACATCTTGTCCGCCATCTTTGATGGATCGGGTCGCTGCATACTGCTGGAATATCCCACTTGGGACATTCCAAAACCGGTTGCGCTCGTCATGTCCAATGCTCCTATGAAATTGGGAAACCGCACCAAAACGATTTCAGCACGGATGATCCCAATTTAAAGCCCGCGATATAGAGTGGATATGTCCACTTTGTATCAGCGCTGACATAAAAGCTTTTAGCGTTGTCTGGGAAGGCTTAAACAAGCAATCAGGCCACCCTGTTCGGCATTGCGCAGAGTTAATTCGCCGCCATGCCGACGGATCGCTTCTCGCGCAATGGATAACCCCAGGCCGACGCCGCCGGTCGCTTTATTGCGGGAGAATTCAAGCCGGAAAAACGGCTCAAAGACCTGTTTGATCTGGGTTTCGGGAATCCCCGGGCCTTCGTCGCGCACTTCAATCACCAGGTAATCAGGCGCGTCAACTAATGACAGGTGCGCTTTCTGTCCATAACGCACGGCATTTTCCAGCAGGTTAAACAGGCAACGCCGCAACGCCTCTGGCTGAGCCAGTAGTGGCCGAGCGCTGCCGGACACCGTCACTTCTTGGCCTGTTTCCTGGGCATCTTCGGCCATCGAATCCACCAACGCCTGAATATCAAGCAGTTGCCACGGCTGGGTTTGCGCTTCGCCGCGCAGATAATCGAGGGTGGCGTTCAGCATGGCGGCCATCTCGTTGATGTCTTCACACAGTTTGCTTCTGGCGGGATCGTCAGCCAGGCGCTCAACCCGCAGTTTCATTCGGGTCAGCGGGGTGCGCAGATCGTGGGAAACCGCCGCCAGAAATCGTCCCCGTTCTTCGATCTGAGAACGAATGCGTTCCTGCATCCGATTAAAGACGCGGGCTGCCAGACGGATTTCAGCAGGCCCGTTTTCTTCGAGCACCGGACTATTCAAATTTTCTCCCAACTGAATAGCCGCAGACGCCAGGCGCTGGATAGGCCGAGCCAGCATCCGGGCGCCGAACCAGGCGGCTACCGACAAGGCGAGTAGTTGCACCCACTGACCAATCCAGAGCCCGGGGAATGGCGGGGGTGGTTTATGGTGTTGCATCTCGGCGGCGGTCGGCGGCGGTCGGAAATCGCGATCAATCCAGTGTCCGGGACGCGGCGGTGGAATATGACCTGACGCTATATCAACGGGCGGCGGTAGAAAACGGTCGCCAAATAAGCCAGCCAGAAGAATAAATGTCATCACATGGCTGACGACAATAGCCGCCAACACCAGCCCAAACAGGCGGGTAAACATGGTGTCGGGAAATAAACCTTTCTTCATCGCATCACCTTGGCGTCAAAGAAATAGCCTTCGCCGCGAATCGTTTTGAGCAGTGCAGGGTTTTTAGGGTCGTCATTGAGTTTTTGGCGCAGGCGCGACACCAGCAGATCAATGCTGCGATCAAAAGCCTCAACAGCACGGCCCCGCGCCAGATCCATTAACTGATCGCGATTCAGCACCCGGCGCGGGTGTTCGATAAAGGCCCACAACAGACGAAACTCCGCATTGGACAGTGGCACCACCAGCCTTTGCGGCGTCGTCAGTTGCCGCGAAGTCCGGCTTAGCGTCCATCCCTCAAAACCGACTTCCTCGCCGAAACCGGGCACATCGTCTTCCCGCTCCCGCTCCACCTTGGTCCGACGCAGAATCGTGTGAATCCGCGCCACCAACTCGCGGGGATCGAAAGGCTTGATCATGTAATCGTCAGCGCCCAATTCCAGACCGACCACCCGATCAGCGGATTCTCCCCGTGCAGTCAGCATGATGATGGGAATATTGGTATTGGCGCGTAACTGGCGGCATAGCGACAAGCCGTCTTCTGTCGGCAACATCAAATCGAGAATCACGATGTCGTAGTCATTTTTCGCCATCGCCATACGCATGGCTGCGCCATCGTCTGCGCCATCCCCTTGAATGCCAAAGCCGGTTAGATAACTGCACAACAATTCCCGGATTTGGGCGTCGTCGTCAACAATGAGTGCCCGTGTCTGTTTGGTCATTGGGTATTCCCGTTTCGCCCAGATCGTGCATTGGCGCGGCTTCAAATATCAGGCGTTGTTCTTCAGCACGTAGCCTCGGATTGACGGCGATGGACGCGCAAACCTGGAGTAGATTTTCAACTATTAATGTTCGTGTTTGCGCGATGTCAATTCCAGCAGCATTCTAGCGTGAGAGGCCGCCGCCAAAGCGACTCCAGGCGGCAACCTGTCGCTGCTGGATTGATTCATCATGCGCGGCTGGATGCTGTGCAACTGCTCTGGCATCTGCTCGGCGCGTTGCAGATGCTCTAACAAGGATTGATAAACGATAGCCTTTTGACCGGCGTCCAGGCTGTCGTGACATGCGAACCAAAGCTCTCGAACATCCTGCGCCCGTTTCATGCCTTCCGCCATATCCTGATCGGCCTTGCGCCCCAAGGCGCGGGGATCGAAATCGCCGGTCAACAAGGCTTGTTTCAGTTCTGTAAACGTTTGCTCACGCTTGCCTTGCCCATCGCGAATCAACTCGCGAGTCGCCGCCTCCGCCTTCTGCCAAAGCTGATCCTGTTGGGAAGAAAGCGCCAAGCGGGGTTTCAGCTCGTTGAGATCGGTAAGCAGCATTCGCTCCGGGTCGTCCATCCCGGGCGGCGGCATGGGCTGAGACTTCACCGGAAGGGAAACGGCCAAGGAAATCGTGGCGGCCGCTAGAAAAATGCGAATGGTTTTTAGGCTTGATCAACATATTGGCTCCTGGTGTCAGCAGTGGTTGTTAGCGCCGAGATTTGCTTCGACAGGAGCGATATTGAATGCTGAACGTATTGGGTGATTGTCTGGTTTGTATTAGAAAATCTACAACAGCATCGGGAGCGGTGGGTTCAAATGAGCGAGCCCGCCAAGTAGATCAACCGTTCAATCTCCCAGCAATTGGCCGATCTGGCGATAGCTCAATGGCTCCCGGCTCGCCACTTTGCAGAATTCCTGTCCCGGTCGTCCGTTGATGATGGAAGGCTGATAGATGCTGACCTTGGAAACAATTTATTCAGAATCATACTTGGCCCTCACGACTCCAATAGACTCTCCTGCTGATTCCACGCATCTTTAGATTTTGGCTCAATATGGATTCCGGACAGGTGAAATTGAGGCGCTCTGACCGAGGTAAGAAGCTACCCTGAACGGGTTCTGGATGGATACGACCGAAGGTCTACGCCGATGATGATTAACCTTCAGAGCCTGTTGGACGATGCCAAGTGCTACGAAACGGTCCGTCAGTTGCGCTGGCCCGAGGGGGTCCGTTGCCCGCACTGTGGCGTGGCGGCGATCACCAAGCAGGGACGGGATACCACCCAGCCGACGCGGCAGAAATATCGCTGTGAAGGCTGCCATCGCTACTTTGACGATCTCACGGGTACCGTGTTGGCTGGACATCATCAACCGCTGCGGGTTTGGATTTTATGTCTGTATTTCATGGGATTGAATCTGTCTAATGCCCAGATTGCCCACGAGCTGGGCTTGAATTTGAACGATGTACAGCGGATGACAGAACAGCTCCGGGAAGGAATCGTCGCCCGCCAACCCGAACCGCTCCTGTCGGGAGAGGTGGAATGCGACGAGGTGTACATAGTGGCCGGTCATAAAGGGTTTCCGGACGCGGTGAAAAAAAAAGGCCGCCAAGGGCGTCGGCGCCGACTGAAAGGCGCACGGGGTCGGGGAACTCTAGAGAAGGAAAAGCCGCCGATTTTCGGGATGATCCAACGGCGCGGCGCGGTGGTCGTCCGGATGCTGGAGAAGGTCCAGCAAGCCACCCTCCAACCGCTCATCCAAGCCTTCATCAGCCCCGGAACGCGAGTCCATACCGATGAATATAATATCTATAACCCATTGAAGGATTGGGGCTTTGACCATCACACGGTGTGCCATAACCGAGGCGAATGCGCCCGTGACGAGGACGGAGATGGCTTCTATGAGATTCATGTCAATACCGCCGAGGGCTTCTGGTCCTTGCTGCGTTCCTGGTTGCGGCCTCATCGGGGAATCTCGCAAGAGAAATTGCCGCTCTACTTGGGCTTCTTTCAGTTTGTGTATAACGCACGGATTCGCGGTAAGGGGTTACTCAGACCCCTTTTGGAACTGCTGGTCGCATAATGTAGCGAGCTGACTGGAATCCATATTGAGCCTAGATTTAATAGGCAAGCACTCAGCCGGTGATTCGAGCGTCTCACCCTTATATTTTGGATTCATCACGGTTTCTTGTGGAATTTACCCATCAGGGCGGGAATTTACCATTTCAGTAGGGTTGAAATTCGGATTAAAGTCCTCAAAATAAATAACTTAGGTAATATCCTTCGCTAGAACGATCCTAGCTCCACAACAAACCGCGATAAACCCAGAATAGGATATATAGTGTTCCAGTTTTATATAGCAATTCTATACCACCTGAAAAGGACTGCTATATTTGCTCCTTACTCCCAGCTTTCTTCGACTTCGAGATTTCAACCTAACCTAATTAGGCTGCAACCTCAATGTATTTAACTCTACTAGAGGATTCTGGGATTGATAAGTTATCTTCTCGCATTCCACGTAGGTGAAACTCAATCGCTTCCTGAATTTTGATTTCAGTTTCTTCTATGGTTTTACCTGTGGTGACACAGCCATGAAGATCAGGAACATAGGCAGCGTAGTTCGCTTCCGCTTTTTCAATGACAACAGCGTAACGCATATAAACATCTTCACTTTTTCAGTTGGGCTTGCTTCAAGATGCTACTTTGTGTTCCGGGAGTCAGATCATCACTCGACTTACCAGGCACAGTCATTCGCCCTGATTTTGTTGGATGTTTAAACTGCCGATGACTGCCTTCAGTAGCAATCAAGTACCAATCATCCGCCTTAAGTAATTTGATTATCTCGCTGATTTTCATTAAGACGAAGTAAATTTCCCTGCAATTTCATAGTTAAAAAATCAGAGATTCTAACGTTCAAGGTCAGGGGCGCTGCGCGGCTTTATCGTGCAGCGTCCCCTGCACCGAAGGGTTAGGCCGATACTGGCGATGAATGCTCTGCACCAACCCCTGCACAAAGTTCCGGTCGATTGACACCGCAACAGACGTTGAGTTGTCACTAAAGCACACACTGGTTGGCAACCTATTCTCGCGATACTCTATTCGTACAAGTACCTGCGGCACGCCGTTTGACTGCACTAGTACGCAATGGCAGGTGAATAGAGAATTCATTGCTGGAGCGGCCACTTGAGCTAGTTCAGCTTTTATTGCATTCCTATACACGGGTGAAACCGCATGCAGCGACTCCTCAGTGCGTGGTGATTCGGAATCGTTTTGTGCCGGTTGTATACGAATTGCCCGAATCAGCAGCGA
>JAAUTD010000092.1 GCA_012031845.1 Synechococcaceae cyanobacterium SM1_2_3 | reverse complement strand
TTCAATCAGCACTTGCCGATCTTTTACTGTTTCAAATCCGCCGTTCTATTTGCATAATGGTTCTCTCTTAATCCACTCGGTGGATATTATAGCCAAACAACCTGGTGTTGATGATCTATCAGGCAAGGGATACCGCAGTAGTCTGAGTACCCGGCGAACTATCCAAAACCTTTTTCACTGTAGCCCAACTTTCCCCGGAATATTGAAATGGAACGCACCTCATTTTACACGACCTTGATTGAACAACTGGGCCGCCGCGCTACCCGCGCCGTTTTAGGTTTATGCGGTTTTCGCAATGATGCTCTTCGTGAATATCTGCGCGACTTGTTTGATCGGGATGCGGGAATGCCGGGCGCGTTTCTGGCCGATCCAGTGTTTGAAGCAAGTTTTGGCTGGCAACCGGCGGAACGAACGCTGGGCGGTCTGGAGGGCAAGCTGCTACATCCTGATCTGGTGCGGGCATTGCGTGAGCCGCAGAAAAGGGCTTGAGCGAGGATTACAGCTTTCCGGCGCGGCAGCGTCCCTATCGCCATCAGTTGCAGGCGTGGCAAACCTTGATCGAAGGATCGCCGCCGCGTTCGGTGCTGGTCACCAGCGGCACAGGTTCCGGCAAGACCGAATGCTTTCTAATCCCGATCCTCAACGATCTGGCGACCGAGCTTGCACAACGCCAGAACGCGCCGCTGATTGGAGTGCGGGCGCTGTTTCTGTACCCGCTCAACGCGCTGATCAAGAGTCAGAAAGATCGGCTGGTCGCCTGGTCAGAACTGTTCAAGGGCGGTCTTCGCTTTTGCCTCTACAACGGCGATACGCCTGAACAGGCCAGAAGCGACTGGAAATGCGAGGTTGCCGACCGCCGAACCTTGCGTAAGGAACCGCCACCCTTGCTGATCACCAATGCCACCATGCTGGAATACCTGCTGGTGCGTAATGAAGACCGGCCCATCATTGCGCAATCGCAAGGTCAATTGCGCTGGATCGTGATTGATGAAGCGCATACCTATATCGGCTCCCAAGCGGCGGAATTGACGCTGTTGCTGCGGCGGGTATTACACACCTTCGGCTGTCAGCCCGGCGAAGTGCGTTTCATCGCCACCTCGGCCACGCTGGGCGATGCGACTGAAGCCTCCCGTCGTCATCTGGCTGAATTTCTGGCGGATGTGGCCGGTGTATCGGTGGATCGGGTGCGGGTTATCGAAGGTCAGCGGCAAACGCCAGCCTTGCCGGAAGCATTGCAAACACTCAATCAACCCTGCCTTGACTGGGCAACGCTTCGTGCTGCATCTCCCACTGACCGATTTAATGCGCTGGCGAGTAATGAGCGGTTGCGGATGCTGCGCGGGCAACTGGTCAAACAGGCCAGCCGGTTAAGCGAACTGGCGCAGATGCTACTGGATCGCGGCGATGCTTCAGCCCGGCGCGAGACTTTGCAATGGCTTGATCTCTGCACCCAAGCAATCAATGAGCAGGAAGAGCCATTTCTTCCCTTACGCGGCCATTTGTTTCAGCGCACCGTTAGCGGCTTATGGGCCTGTGCCAATAGCCAATGTTCCGGGTGCAAAAATACGCAATTGGATCAACCTGACTGGCCGTTTGGCGCGATATTTCTGGAACGGCGGGAACATTGCTCGCATTGCCATTACCCGGTCTTTAATTTGGTGCAATGCGGAGAGTGCGGCGCTGAATATCTCGCCGCTGTCGAACAACATCAGGAAGGTCAAGAGTGGCTGCGTCCACAGGAATACGATCAAGATGAAGATGAATTTCAACAGGAATTGGAAACAATAGCGAACGATGAAGATGAGAACGTCACAGAGCAACCCAATACCGCAACTGAGAAAAAACCACGCCTGATCACCTTACTTGAGCAAGCCAGTGTGCGTCACTGGGGATTAGATGTTGATGGATGTCTTGATCCGACAGGAAAAAAAGGTATCCCTATACATTTGCGTATGCCAGGCGATAGCGGCTTGGAATGTCCGGTATGTCGTGAGAAAGAGCATGAGCGTAAATTATTCAATCCGGTGCGAGTGGGGGCACCTTTTTTATTGGGCGTTGCTATTCCGACTTTGCTTGAAGCCATGCCGCCACTGGACAAAGGGTCAGAACCTCGGCCATTGCAAGGACGGCGCTTGATCACCTTCACTGATAGCCGCCAGGGTACTGCCAGAATCGCTGTCAAATTGCAGCAGGAAAGCGAACGTGATTATGTGCGGAGTCTGCTTTATCACTCGTTAATTGACAACGCCCGGCCTGCCGATCTGACACAGATTGAAAAAATTCAGGCAGAAATTCGTGCGCTGAAACCTTTGGCGCTTACTCAGACCGTTCTTAAAAGCGTACTGGATCAGAAACGTCAGGAATTGGCAAAACTCCAAGCACCGCCATTAGGCAAATTGACTTGGGTAGAAGCTGAAAATAAGCTATTCAGCACGGATGATTTCAATCGCTGGCTATTGCCATCACTCCAAGAACTGACCCTTTTAACCGAACGCCAGCCAGTTAAACTTTGCCTGTTGCGGGAGTTTTTTCTGCGCCCAAAACGCCAGTTTTCACTAGAAGGTTTGGGTTTGGTGCAACTGCATTATCCGGCTTTAGATAAGGCTGAACCGCCAGCAGTCATTAAACAGCGCGGAGTTAAAGCAGAAGAATGGCGGACGTTGCTACAAGTAACTATAGACAATGTTCTGCGTAGCAGTAGTCCGCCCATTGCAGCTACACCGGATGTGATTCGCTGGTTCGGCTATTCCAGTCGCTCCAGTATTCTTTTGCCACCGGGCGGAAACAAAATAAATAAAATCCAACGTTCCTGGCCTTCAACCAATGGGCATCGCGCCAAAGACAACCGGCTGATTCGCCTGCTGAGTCATGTTTTCCATCTGGATATTGAGATTAAAGAACAGGGTAGCCAGATTGATGAAATGCTGATCGCCATTTGGGATGGCATTCGCCCGCTGCTCTCGCAAACTGAAAGCGGTTTTCAACTGGAACTGGAAAAGCAGGCGGTATTTACTGAAGTGCGCGAAGCCTGGTTTTGTCCGATGACGCGCCGTCTGTTGCCGGTAGCGTTTCGCGCAACGACACCGTATTTACCCGCGCTTCCCGCGCCCGCTGGCTTGGCTCAGTGTCAGCAAGTCGTCATGCCTCGTGTGCCGTATCCATTCTGGTTTGGCCGCGACCCCGAAGAAGCGGATGCCTGGCTGGAATCCGATCCGCAAGTGCAAACGCTGCGGGCGCTGGGCGCGTGGCCCGATCTCAGCGACCGGCTTGCCCGTCACCGCCGCTACTTTCGGGCGAGGGAACACTCGGCGCAAATTTCCGGCCCAAATCTGACCCAACGTGAAACCGCTTTCAAGGACGGCAAAATCAATCTGCTCAGTTGTTCGACCACGATGGAAATGGGCGTAGACATCGGCGGATTAACGGCGGTCGCCATGAATAATGTGCCGCCCCATCCGGCTAATTTCCTGCAACGGGCCGGGCGAGCAGGCCGACGGGGTGAGACCGCCGCGCTCAGTTTCACTCTCTGCAAAGCGACACCCCAAGGCGCGGCGGTATTTCAAAACCCGCTGTGGCCGTTTGAAAGCCGACTCGGTTTGCCGCAAGTCGCGTTGCAAAGCGAACCGATTGTGCAACGCCATCTCAATGCTTTGGCGCTGGCGGCTTTTCTGGCCGACCGAACGCCTGATATTCGTCGGCTGCACACCGGCTGGTTTTTTGAAACAACCGACGAACATACCTCAGCGCCTTTACAGCGATTTATTGAATGGTGCAAGGAAATGGAATCTGCGGCCAGTTTGAGCAATGGATTGACTGCGCTGATTCAGCGTACCGTATTAGCCGGTCAACCTAGCTCCTATTTACTGAGCCGCACGGCTGAAATGATGGATCAGGCCGCTAATCGCTGGCTGTGCGAAGTAAATGCCTTGCTGGATCAGCAAAAGCTGGTTCAGACCAAAGAGGGCGACAGCAAACCCGAACAGGCCATTGAAATTCAATTAAAGCGAGTGCGCGGTGAATACCTGCTAGGTGAATTAGCTAATCTGGGTTTTCTACCCGGCTACGGCTTTCCCACTGATGTTGTCTCGTTCGTCACCACCACTTTGGAAGAGTTAAAGCACAGAAACGTGGATAACAGCGGGCGTGAAGGCAATCGCTCACGCCGGGCCGGTTATCCAAGCCGCAATCTTGCCATTGCCATCCGCGATTACGCCCCTGGCACCGACACGGTTCTGGACGGGCGGGTTTATCGCAGTGGTGGCGTTACCCTGAATTGGCAAATACCGGTTGAAGCGGAAGCTGCACCGGAGATTCAAAACCTGGGTTGGGTGTGGCGCTGCAAAAGCTGCGGCAGTAATGGAACGCGGCTGACGATGCCGGAACGCTGCCCACATTGCGGCGAGCGCGACGGTAATAAACTGACTCGTTATCGCTATATCCAGCCCGCAGGCTTTGCAGTGGACTTGCGCGACAAGCCGCATAACAATATCTCTGTTCCGCAATACATTCCAGTGCGTGATCCGCTGATTACTCTGGAAGATGCTGACTGGATGCCCTTACCTCATTCAGATTTAGGCCGTTACCGAATGACCGCACAAGGTTCTGTCTTCCACCATAGCGCTGGCCTGAATAACGAAGGCTATGCGCTTTGTTTGCGTTGCGGGCGGGCTGATTCAGAACCATCGGCGCTCAAAGAGCATAAACGACTGCGTGGTGGACGCATGAATGACCGGGAAAAACTTTGTCCCGGCAATGAATCAGATTGGGCTATAGCAGTCCTATACAGGTTGTTGAATTTTTAGATACCATTCTAATTTCTTGAAATTAAAAATTTTCTTATCAAGATAGTTCATAAATCTTCTCTTCATTTGGTGAAATTTTTCACTTTCATAAAAGTGTTTCCGCAGAAAATCTTTTCCTCTTAGCCAAACATCTTCCACCGGATTTTGATCAGGAGCATTCGGCGCAAAAGGGTAACAGTTTATTTTCCGGTCTTTTTCATGGGTGATTCCTTCATTGACTTCATCCAGGTATGTTTGGACTTCTTTACCCGTATGATAGCTCGCATTATCCCAAAGAATAATCAATTTCTTTTTCGGATAAGCCGCCTGTAAATCTTTTAGAAAAGCAATCGTGTTGACTCCATTTCCTGTCGGATAAGGCTTGATAAAAAACTCCTGGTTGTAAAGATTAAGACCGCCATAGTACGTTTGTCTTTCTCGGCTATTTTCAATAGGAACTTCGGTTCTTTCATTGCGTTGACCCCAGACATAGCCGACCGCATCACCGGCGAGTAAGTGACATTCATCTTGAGCAAAAACAACCACTTCACCCGATTTTATTTCGGCTTCGCAGGCATCCAGTTTTTTTTAGCTCCTGTCGTTTTAACAGGACTTCCACTTCATCCCGTTTGGGATTAACCGCTTGCGTTTGATGCCAGCTTAAGCCACCTTCTTTGAGAAGGTCATAGTAAGACTGGCTCGATGAGTACACGATTCCGTAGCGATTTTTAATCAATTCCCTTCACTTATCCACGCTATAATGAGGCTCCTCTTTCAAATGTAGCAGAATTTCGAGACGCTGGACTTTTGTTAGAAATCCTTTGCCACCTTTATAATTTAATCGCAACCCTTTAGCGCCTTTATCTTCATAAATCACTTTCCATTTACTCACAAATCCTTCAGAAACATTGAGTAGAATACTAATCTGTTTCGGTTTTAAATCCCACATCATCATCTTGACCGCTAGTGCTCTTTTTATTTCAAGGCTTGCCGGAGAATCAATGATATCATCGAGTTCTAACATGGGTGTGATTTCCTCTAGTAGCTATTTTCAAATAATAGCTTATTAAATAGAAAATTAAACAACCTGTATAGGATTGCTATATTTTACATGAAATACGCTTAGGCATTGCCACGCATACCGAAGTGTTTGAATTGCAACTGCACGATCTTGACGGCAAGCCTATTGACCAAGTTGCGGCTTACACTGTGGCGGTGGCACTGCGTCGCGCCTTATGTCTGCATCTTGGAATAGAGGAAACGGAAGTTGGTGCATTAGCGGCGTCTAGCCGCACCATTGATAAAAAACAGAAAATTGCTTCGATTTATCTCTACGACACGGTGACAGGCGGCGCGGGTTACTCCACTCAAATTGTTGCTCATCTGTCCGCTTTGTTGCGTCAGGCGCGTCAAATTTTAGAATGTCCGCGTCATTGTGATGCCGCTTGTCAAAGTTGCCTGTTGACCCACGACACGCAACATCATCTCGATGATTTGAATCGGCATACGGCTATCGCGTTGCTGTCCGATGATTTCCTGGCTGCGCTGGAATTACCGGAATCATTACGAGTCTTCGGGCCAAAGAGCCAACTGGAAATGGAACCGCTGATTCTGGCGCTAAACCGCGAATGGCAACACATAATGCCTACGCAATTGCGGGTCTATCTCGGCGGCAAAACGCAGGATTGGGAGCTATTAGCGTGGCGATTGCGCGACGATTTAACTCGTTGGCGAAAAACCGGCGCGACCATTCAGTTGATTGTCCCGGCAACGGCATTTAGCAAACTGAATAGCAGTCAGCGCGATGAATGGGCGGCGTTAATCGCGTACACCGGCGCGGAACTGTATCGCGCCCCAGATTTGAGCAAAGTTGCCGATTTGCCGCTGATTATGGAATTGGGTAGCGCGAATCAGCAGATGCGCTGGGCAGCCAGTAAACTCAATGCGCTGATTCCCGGTCCACATTGGGGTAGTGGTGAAAATGGTGGGCCATTTGTGCGAACGTCTGAATCGCAGGCATTATCACCACTGCCTAATCAATGGAAAAGATTGTCACTGGATGAGTTGCGTCCCGTGATGATGCCAAGCTCTATCGCTCTTTCTATTAGCAGCGAACTGAATGGTTCATCGGCAACTTTTGGGGAGCGAACCTGGACATTTCTGGAACAGCGGATTCCCGCTTTGGCTAAGCGTCTGCGCGGAACCACACCGCTGCAATCCGTGCATTATTCCGACCGTTATCTATGCTCGCCGCTGACCTTTGTATTGCTTCACGAGTTGCTGAATGGTCTGACCTGCTATTCCGGTGGATTAGCGAAAAGCACGCCTATTGAAATTACAACTGCTGAACTTAATCGGCTCGACGCCAAACAACCTCGCCTGCTTTCTCACGACTGGCGGGATAGCGAAGATCGGCGGCAAGCGATTGAAACATGGTTTACAGAAACCTGGCCGAATTTCAAATGGCGTGAAATGCCATTGCAAAAACTGCCTCATGCCCGCGAATTGACGCTGACCTGGAATAACAACGATTGCTGGATAATTCGCCTGGATCAGGGCTTGGGTTATTGGGGCATCGCGCCCGGATTGCGTCCCGAATTTCCCTTTGATTACGATGTGGCGCAACAAATCGAAAAATTGCGGAAAAACTGCTTTCTGCTTGAGCCGCTGAATCCGGGCTATCCGACCTATTGGCATTGCAGCCAATTAAAGCAGTAGGATACGCCGAGGTGCGAAGCGCATCGTTTGATAGCAAAAGATGCGCTTCCCTGCGGTCAGCGCATCCTACGAACTGTCCGACAACGCTGAAAAATTTTACCTTGACTAAATCCCATGCAATCACACCCGCCTTTTACCTTACGCGCTGACTTTCTCCCCAATGGCGATCAGCCCGACGCGATTCACGCTCTGACCGTCGGCCTGAATAACGGTCTGGCGCATCAAACCCTGCTGGGCGTCACTGGCAGCGGCAAGACTTTCACCGTCGCCAACCTGATCGCCAAGGTCCAGCGTCCCGCGTTAATCCTGGCGCCGAATAAAACGCTGGCGGCGCAACTGTACGGCGAGATGAAAGCGTTTTTCCCAGACAATGCCGTGGAATACTTCGTGTCCTATTACGACTATTACCAGCCGGAAGCCTACGTTCCGTCCTCCGACACTTATATCGAGAAGGACGCTTCGATTAACGAACATATTGAGCAAATGCGGCTGTCGGCGACCAAAGCCATTCTGGAGCGCCCGGACACCATTATTGTCGCCACGGTGTCGGCGATTTACGGGCTGGGCGATCCGAACTGGTATATGAAAATGATCCTGCATCTGGTGCGCGGCGAAAAAGTGGATCAGCGCGCTATTCTGCGGCGGCTGGCGGATTTGCAATACACCCGCAATGATCTGGAACTGGCGCGAGGCACGTTCCGGGTGCGCGGCGAGATTATTGACATTCATCCCGCTGAGTCCGATTCAGAGGCGTTGCGGGTTGAACTGTTTGACGATGTGATTGAATCACTCAGCCTGTTCGATCCGCTCACCGGCAAAATTTCCCGCAAAACGCCGCGTTATACCGTTTATCCTAAAAGTCATTACGTCACTCCGCGAGAGCAATTACTGCAAGCGGTGGAGCGGATTAAAGACGAGTTGCGGGAGCGATTAAGCGAATTGCAAACTGCCAATAAATTGCTGGAAGCGCAACGGCTGGAACAGCGAGTCCGTTTCGATTTGGAAATGATGCTGGAACTGGGCTATTGCAGTGGCATTGAAAACTATTCGCGCTATTTGTCGGGCCGCGAAGCGGGCGAAGCGCCGCCGACTTTATTTGATTATCTGCCGCCGGACGCGCTGATTTTCATTGACGAAAGCCACGTCACCGTTCCGCAACTGGGCGCGATGTACAAGGGCGACCGTTCCCGCAAGGAAACCCTGGTCGAGTACGGGTTCCGCCTGCCGTCGGCGCTGGATAACCGGCCATTGCGCTTTGATGAATTTGAACGACTGAGCGGCCAGACCATCTTTATTTCCGCCACGCCCGGCCCCTTTGAGCTGGAGCATTCCAGCGATGCGGTCGTGGAACAGGTCGTCAGGCCCACCGGACTGGTTGATCCTGCGGTGGAAGTGCGGCCCGCCCTGCAACAAGTGGATGATTTACTGGGCGAAATCCGCGAGCGGGTGCAAGTTCAGGAGCGGGTGTTGGTCACCACCCTGACCAAGCGCATGGCCGAAGACCTGACCGAATATCTGACTGAAAACGGGGTGCGGGTGCGCTATCTGCATTCGGACGTGGAGACGGTGGAGCGGGTTGAGATCATTCGTGATCTGCGGCTCGGTAAGTTTGACGTGCTGGTGGGCATCAACCTGCTGCGGGAAGGGCTGGATTTGCCGGAAGTCTCGCTGGTCGCCATTCTCGACGCCGACAAGGAGGGTTTCCTGCGCTCTGACCGGTCGCTGATTCAGACCATTGGCCGCGCCGCCCGCCATTTGCGCGGCAAGGCGATTCTGTACGCCGACCGGATTACCGGCTCGATGCGGCGGGCGCTGGACGAAACGGATCGCCGCCGCGCCAAACAGCAGGCGTATAACCAGCAGCACGGCATTACCCCTCGCGGCATTCTGAAAGCAGTGGCCGACATCATGGAAGGCGCGTATCCGGGCGCGCCAACGCCCGCAACGCAATATGCGCTAGTCGCCGAAGAATCAGCGGCTTACGCGCATGAATCGCCGGCTTTGCTAATGAAGAAAATCAAGAAACTGGAAGAAACCATGTATCGCCACGCCCGCGATCTGGAATTTGAAGAAGCGGCGAAAGTGCGCGATGAGATCGCCAGAATCCGCGAGCTTGGGTTAGGATTTCCCACCGCCAAAACTGGCTGATTTGGAAGCGCCATGACAATCCTCGAATACAACGAGTTCGACCCCGGCAAAGCCAGCGCCCAATATAAAAAGCTGCGCAAAATGCTGCCAACGGCTATTAGGGCGATCATCAGAACCTGGATTTTCTGTTGTTCCGCGAATTTCTGGAAACCATCCGGGTTCCCGACGTCCGGGAAGTAACGTATCCAGGACTTTCGCTTCAGATTCAAAAAACCGTTCGGGGTGAGCCGGTCGAACCCCGGTTTTTATCGATGAATGCCCTTCGACAGGCTCAGGGCGAACGGATGGAGCGAAAGTCCTGACTGGGATCAGATTCACTTTGGAGTGCTGATCCAGGGAACGGCCTGGGAAGTGCGAGCGCCGAATGCGCCGCAGCGGATCAGCCTGTCGGACGGCTATCTGACGGTGGATTTCGGCCACTGGCATTTCTATCTGTGCATTGGCGAATATCGCGGCCCGCGTAATCACCCGGTCTCGGCGGAACTGGCGCGACATCGCCGCACCGCTCGCGCCGAACTCTACCGCCGTCTCCGGGAAGATGGCTGCCCCAGTGGTTGGCGATAGGCAACGGGCCTCTACGCCTCTACGCCCACACACCCGCGCCTACGCGGATATGAACGCCTTGAGCCAAGCAGCGGAATTGCAGATCAACGCCTTACTGGAAGCCGAGCGGATAGAGCGGTGAGTCGTTTATCGCCCTGGCGAAGTGTGCCGCCTGTTGCGCATCAGCCCGACGACCTTGCGGCAGTTATGCGAACGGGCGGAACAGCCTGAGAGTTCATGCCGCCCGCCCCAGAGCCTTGAATCCTTCCGCATCGGCTGTCATCGCTGGATTGAGCATTCAACGTTGGTGAACTGGCTGGCGCGGAATCAGAGCATGGAGCGGGAGGATTAGATGGCTTGGGCGGAAAGCCTGTCGTGGCCACCAGGGGCAACGACCCGTTACCATGACTATCAGACCGGATTAGTTAAAGCCGATTCTATCCAGGCCCGGAAACCGGTTTTCCAACAAGGCCGGATAGACGACTGCAACCGATCCTCCTTAAACTAAACGGGAGGAGTTCATAGACGCAGGGTCAGGCCACATTCGCAACCTCCTGAACATCGAGCAACTCGACCTCAAAGCGCAGCAACGCATTAGGCGGAATGCCTGGAACTTCCGTGTCTCGATAAGCCAAGTGCGGACTCACGATGAGCTGACGATGCCCTCCAACTCGCATCCCCTCAACTCCATACTCAAGCCCTGCGATAACCTCGCGCTTGCCGATAACAAACGAAATCGGTGCGCCGTCATCGTGAGAACAGCGGAACAGGTCTCCGCGATTCAGAAAGCCTCGATAGTGAATCGTGGCACGCTTGCCGCGCTCCGCAACGGCGCCGACGCCTTCGGTCACGTCTTTTACCTTCAAGCCGGATGGTAGGCGCTGACGACTCATGTGGGGCCTAACGCTTGACTTGACGCGCTGCCGTAGGCGGTCGCGGGGAAGGAAATGCTAGGTTTGGCTGGTCGATGGCGGCTGCTTTGGCGGTTCAGGTTGATGCTCGACTCTCTCTAGCGCCGGGTCGAGGCATGCCCAGCTAGGTGCGCTCGCTGTCCAAATGTTCATGCTCGGCTTGATCGATGAGGGATCGTCTAGGTTGCCTGCACGCACAACCCGGAACTGCGGCCTCGCCGCCACTTTGGCGAAAAGGTGTGCGCCACAATTCGGGCAAAACTGCCGCGTGACGTCGTCGCCGCTATCAGCCTTCTTCGTATACTCGGAGATCTGCCCGGAAACAAAGAGGCTTTCGGCTTGCACAAGCAGATTGACCGATCCATTTGCCGCCAAGTGCTGGCAGTCCCTGCACCAGCAGACGCGAGTTGAAAGCGGTTCAGCGGCAAGCTTGAAACTTACTGCGCCACAGAGGCAGCGCCCTGATCTTTCAGTCATATAGAACACCTCGATTGGTTCATTCAAGTCTAACGGGGTGCGAGTTAAGCGGTGCCTGCGCGTGGGTGTAAAGGCGCGCTTGCCCGCCTGAACACCCCAAGCAGGCGCAGCCGCGAACGCAGTGAGCGGTGTCCGCTCCAACGAGGGTTCAACGGCGCAAGCGGTCCGGTTGATCGAGCGGTTAGGCATGACCCCGCAGCACGAAGCTTACACCAACAGCGCATACATATAGCCCGACTCCGAAGGCGGTATGCGCCACAAGGCTTCTCAGTCTAGCCTGCGTTGGATTGGGCGTTCTTGACGCAGCAATGCCGAATCCGAACGACGGCTGCATGATGAAGTATGGCGCCAGCACACTACCCATGCCGAAAATCATGGCGGGCCACAAGGTGGGCCGCGCCAGCCAGCTACCTGAAACAAACGTAACCAGCGCGAGTGCGTACA